>JAKUSY010000041.1:0-4421 GCA_022451445.1 Planctomycetota bacterium | reverse complement strand
GCTGCTCCAACGACGAGGGCCGGCAGGAGCAGGCCGATGAGCTGATGGAAGCCATCAGGATCCTTAAAACCGGCGATGGCGCTTTCGAGCTGCCCGGAGGAACCCCCATCATCCATGCCGGCGACTTTAATCTCGTCGGCTATTCGAGCCAGCTGCGAACGCTCACGGACGGGGACATCCAGGATGAACAGACCTACGGACCGGACTTCGGGCCAGACTGGGATGGAGCGCCCCTGGCGGATCTCCCATCGCGGCACACCCATGACCGCCTGGGCTACACCTGGCGCTCCGACGCCTCGACATTCTGGCCTGGGAAGCTTGACTACATCCTCTACACATCCAGCTCCATCCGGCCCGTGAGCTCCTTCACCCTGGAGACGAGATCGATGCCGCCGGACGCGCTGGCCGCCAATGGCCTGCGGGCCGCCGACACCGCAGTGGCCTCCGACCACCTGCCCAGGGTCGCCGACCTGGCTCCGGCACAGGACCGTACACCCTTCCTGCGCGGCGACGCCAACAGCGATGGATCCATCGACATCAGCGACGGTATCAGCATCCTCGGCTATCTCTTCCTCGGCGAGAGCCAGCCGGGCTGTCTCGACTCGAGCGACTCCGATGACAGCGGCCAGGTAGACCTGAGCGACGGCATCCTCATCTTCAATTTCCTGTTCCTGGGAGGAGACGCCCCGGGCACGGTCCGGGCTTGCCGGACGGATACGACCGAAGACGGCCTCGACTGTACCACCCATGTCCCCTGCGAGTGAACCGATCCACTCTCCAAAATCTTGCTCGACATGAAAGCTCCCCGGGGCGAAGATCTGTGCTGTGATTCCCAACAGAAACAACGCTGAAGACGAACCCGCCGCGCGCAGGGCCTGCCTGCTCCTGGCGGCGGCTGTCCTGGCTTCCTGTGCCGTCGCCGGCCTGTGGGCCCGCGACGTACCCGGAAAAGATGGAAAGCCGGCGCCCCTGCCCGCAGAGCGCGATAATCCGACCGTGCGCCTGATCAAGCGCTGCATGCCGGCAATCGTGGCACTACGCACCTTCCAGCCCGGCGGGCAGCCGGGGCTCGTCAACTTCGCCGCGGGAAGCGGAGCGGTCATCCATCCGGCCGGATATATCCTGACCAACGATCACGTCATCAAGGCAGTGGCTGGCAATGTCGACAGGCCCCAGGGCCTCGCCCTCTTCAACAATGGTAGCCAGTACATCTTCAAGATACTGGCGCGCCTGCCGCAGGAGGACATCGCCATCCTGAAGATCGAGACCGGCCATGCCCTTGCCTTCCTGCCGATTGGAAGGAGTCACGATCTCGTCCTGGGGGAGCCAACTCTCGTCATCGGTAATCCGAACGGACTGGCTCATTCGGTCTCGACGGGAATCATCAGCGGACTCGAGCGCTCCACCTCGACCGACGCCTCGTATCTCCCCTCGGTCATCCAGACCACAGCGCCTATCAGCGGCGGGAGCTCGGGAAGCCCCCTGATCAACGCCCTGGGACAGCTCATCGGGATCATCACCTCCCAACACAGCGGGCAGAACCTGAATTTTGCCATCACGATCGACCGCATCCGCCGGCAATTCCCGAGGCTGATCAATGCCGAGAACCTCAACGGCTTCCTGCTCGGAATCGAGCTCGATATGCTGGATCCGGGCGCCCGGATCAGCCGGGTGTTACCGGATTCTCCCGCCGCGAAGAGGGGGCTGCTCGCCGGAGATCTCGTCACAGACGCGGGAGGCCGGAACTTATCCAACGGGTTTGAGTTCCAGCTGGCTCTCATTAGAAAATCAGCCGGCCAGGAGGTGCCCCTATCCATACTGGGAGAGGGAGATAAGAAGGCGGTCCAGCTGAAGCTGGCCCGGCTGCTCTCAGCGCTTCCCCTGGACTCTCCGCCCGGGAAACCGGGAGGCCTGCGCTACCAGGGCTATAAGGGAAGCTGGAGCCGCCTGCCGGATTTCGACAAGCTCAAGGCCGCAGAGGAAGGAATACACAAGTCGGTTTCCATTCCCGCCGGTCTCCTCGAAACGGAAGGATTCGGCCTGAGGTTCCGGGGCTTTGTCAGGGCTCCCCGTACCGGAATCTACACATTCTACGCGGGCTCAGACGATGGAAGCAGGCTGCTGATCGGAAACCGGGTCATCGTTGAAAACGATGGCCTGCACGCCTACGTCGAATCCTCCGGAGCTATCAGGCTGGAGGCGGGCTTCTATCCGCTCACCGTCACCTACTTCGAGGCTACAGGGGATGAAAAGCTCTCGGCCTCATGGGATGGACCCTCCATCAAGAAGCAGGAGCTTCCCGCCGATGCCCTCTTCTCAAAAGGACCCGCCGGGAAAAATACGAAGGCTCCCGCGATTCCATGCCGGCCAGTGGATGAATAAACCCCGCCCGGCCCCCCCACCTCCCCGGGCAGGTACCCGGCTCGAATGAAAATCCACGTCCTCGAACGAGAGCTCTACCTGCCTCGTTCACCCGGAGAGATTTTTCCTTTTTTTTCCAGGGCTGAAAACCTGGATGAGCTGACCCCTCCCTGGCTCCATTTCACCATCCAGACAGAGCTCCCTGTCGAGCTGAGAGAGGGCGCTCTCATCGATTACAGGCTTCGCATCAGGCTGGTGCCTGTGCGCTGGCGCTCGAAGATTACCGTGTGGGAGCCTCCCCACAGGTTCGTGGATGAGCAGGTGCGCGGACCCTACAGGCGATGGGCCCATGAACACACCTTCGTCGAAGGCGACGGCGGAACCCTGGTCCGCGACAAAGTCGAATACGCCGTGGTGGGCGGCTCGATCATCAATCGCCTGCTGGTGAAGCCCGACCTCGACAGGATTTTCAGCTACCGTCACGCGAAGCTGGAAGAAATCTTCCCGCCGCCTGCCGTGAAATGATCCATGCGAGGCCCGGAGGAAGTATGGAATTGACGGGCAGACTGGTAGAAAATCATGCGGTAGACACATCCTGTGGCGGAGGCGCCTGAAGGACGTATGACCCGGTCGAATAGAGAGGACCGAATGAACTTCCGCAACCTGGGCAATACAATGGCGGCCCTGCTGCTGGTTACCTGCTGCCTGCGGAGCGAGGCCCGTGCCGCGCCCCCCGTAAAGCGAGTCGACTTCAACCGCGACATCCGGCCGATCCTCTCGAACAATTGCTATCCCTGCCACGGCCCGGATGAGAACAAGCGCAAAGCCGACCTGCGGCTGGATCTCAAGGCCGGCCTCTACTCCGAACACGATGGTGACAGACCCGTGGTCAAGGGAAAGCCCGGCGAGAGCGAGCTCTACCGGCGAATCACCGAGGAAAAGACCAGGGAGCGGATGCCTCCCCCCAAGTCCAAGCTCCAGCTGAGGGAGAGCGAGATCGAGTTGATCCGGGCCTGGATCGAACAGGGAGCCCACTGGAGCGGGCACTGGGCTTTCAGGTCGCTGGAAAAAACCGCGGTGCCCGCCCTTGACGACCCGGCCAGCGCGCGCAATGCCATAGACAATTTCATCCAGGGCCGGCTGCGAAAGGAGGGCCTGGAACCCGCGAACGAAGCCGGGCGGGAGAAGCTGATCCGCAGGCTGAGCCTGGATCTGACCGGGCTGCCCCCCACCCTCGAGCAGATCGACGCCTTCCTCGAAGACGACAGCCCCGACGCCTACGATAAGCTCGTCGACCGTCTCCTCTCCTCGCCCGCCCATGGAGAGAGGATGGCCTCCGACTGGCTCGACCTCGCCCGCTACAGCGACACCTACGGCTACCAGGTGGACCGCGACCGCTTCGTCTGGCCATGGCGGGACTGGGTCGTGAAGGCCTTCAACGCGGACATCCCCTACGACGAATTCATCACCCTGCAGCTTGCCGGCGATCTGCTTCCGAACGCGGGAGACGAAGAGATCCTGCCGACGACCTTCAACCGCCTGCATTCACAGAAGGTGGAAGGCGGCAGCACCCCTGAAGAATTCCGGATCGAGTATGTCGCGGACAGGACCCATACCTTCGCCACGGCGTTCCTCGGCCTGACCCTCGAATGCGCAAGATGCCACAATCACAAATACGACCCGGTCACCCAGGAGGAGTACTACAAACTCTTCGCCTTCTTCAACAACATAGATGAATTCGGCCTCTACGCCTATTTCACCGGCTCGGTGCCGACCCCCACGCTCCTCTACGCTTCGAAGGCCCATAAACAGAAGATCGCGGATACCGCGGAGAAAATCTCCCGGGCCGAAGAAGATCTCGCGAAGATCCCCGCGGCCGCAAAAGCGGGCTTTGACAAGTGGCGCGCCAGCAGGCCCGCAGAACCAGCCATCCCGGGGCGAATCGAGCACCAGGATTTCGAAACGCACAAAGGCGGCGGCAATGCCAGCATACCCGGAGTCTCAGGCAAAGCCATCCGGCTCAGCGGCGATGACGAATACCATCTCAAGCAGGGCAACTT
>JAKUSY010000409.1 GCA_022451445.1 Planctomycetota bacterium | reverse complement strand
GGGGCCAGACCTACAGGCCAGCACTCGGCCGCGTGAGCTACTCACTCAGCGCCGACACCGCGGCCCCCGCCGCCCCGGGCGGACTGGGAGCCGATGCCGGCGACGGAACCGTGGCGCTCGACTGGGACGACAGCGCCGATGCGGTGAGCTACAACCTCTACCGCGACGGTGAGCTGCTGGCCGGAGACCTCGCCGACAGCGCCTATGTCGACGACAGCGTCGACAACGGCAGCGTCTACGCCTACGCGGTCACCGCCACGGACTCCTGCGGCAACGAGTCCGACAGGTCCTCGGCCGTCGAGGCGGCCCCGGAAGAGGCGGTCGTGGCCATCCGTGGCGACTCCAATGGCGACAGCAACGTCTACATCTCCGATCCGTCCTATACCCTGCAGCACCTCTTCCTTGGTGGGCCGGCGCCTGGTGGCGAGGGGGCGGCCGATGCCAACGCCGACTGGTCACTCGACATCTCCGACCCGACCTACACGCTGCAGTGGCTCTTCCTGGGAGGACCGGCTCACCCGGAGCTCTCGAGCTGCGATCTCTGATAGGCTCTCAAAGCTGACTTCAATCACCCCGGGTCCTTGAAATAAGGACCCGGGGTGTTTTCAAAAAAACTGCCTGACTCATTCCGATTGAATCAACTGACCATCGTATCAAGGAGCCTGAAATGCGCCTCTCATCCGTAAAGAGTTCCTCCCGGATCTTTCTTTTTTCGTGCATTGCCCTGTCACTGTGCCTGGGCGGTAACCGCGCTCACGCAGTGGACGTCGAGAACCTGCCGAACGCGGCGGACGAGGTCCTCAACACCCTCAGCGCCGGCAACAACGGGCTGGCGACCTACAACAACCGGACCGTGGGCGGTGTAGCCCAGGTCGATCGCCTCGATGCGACCTTCACCGTCTCCATCGACTTCGACGCCACCCCCGCCGACAGCGTCGGCGACCTCCGGGAGCTCATCTGGGAATCCGGCGGCGGCACCATCGGCTACTCCATCTGCTACGAACACCCCAACACCATCGCGCTTCGCGCCTCGGGCAACAGCGGTAACTCGGTAGCCACCGCGACCGTCGAGTTGAGCCAGGATCAGCTCGACGGCGGCGAACTGGACCTCGCCTGGGCCTGGGACACCGACGACGGTGCCGGCAACCAGGTCATCGCCATCATCATCGACGGCGCGGTAGCGGCCAGCGCTACCGAGGACCTGCAGCCTGACTGGAGCGGCGGCAACGCCGCGGCCTTCGGCGGCGCCTCGACCTCCCTGGCGGCCGGCGGAGGCAACACCTCGCTGCGCGCGCGCGCCTTCCAGTCCGGAACGATCAACGTCGACATCGGCCTCGCCTTCTACGTCGACACCAACTGGGTCCCCGCCGGAGCTGACGACGATGGCGACGGACTCGACGACGGCTGGGAGCTTCGCTTCGCCGATGACCTCGCCACCCTCGGTGGAAAAACCGCCGGCGGCGGAGAGGAGACAGCGGTCTTCAAGAACGACGACAGCTACAACGGCACCCACGACACCTTCCTGCGAAACGGCAACGCCTTCGGCGGCGGCATGTCGAACTTCGGCAGCTGCCCGACGATTGAATCCAACGAGGGGACCCGCATCGGCCTGGTCCGTTTTGACGTCTCCTCGCTGGCCGGGCAATTCACCGGGATCGAATCGGTCACCCTGCGGCTCTTCAGCCAGAACGCCCCGGCCACCGGCGGCACCGCCGCCTACCGGCTGGCTCCCGGCAACTCCGCCTGGCGCGAGGGCGGCAACTGCGGAGGCACCGTCCTCGGCGGTAACCGCCACGAGGCGACCTGGGTGCACCTGGCCGACTACGGAGGATTCCCGGCCGCCCCGGCAAGCTGGGTGAGCGGGACCCCCGGCCCCACCTCCCCCGGCGTGGACTACGTGGAGGCCGAGCTCGGCTCGGAAGACAACGACGTCTCCGCGGCCGGCGAAGAATTCGACATCGAGCTCGGCGGCGACCTCGACGCCCTGATCACCGGCTGGGCCTCGGCCACGACCATCGAGGGCTGCGCCGACCGCGGCGGCAACCCCTGCTGGACAGCGGACTGGAACTGGGCGCAGCCCGCCCCCGTGAGCGCCAACGAGGGAATCCTCCTGCGCGGATTCGATGGGACAACCCACTCCTTCCACTCCAGCGAGGCAGATGCCGCCCTTCGTCCCGAGCTCATCGTGACCTACATCTCAGGCGCGGGCGGCGGCCAGGCCGACTTCGACTCCGATGGCCTGAGCGACGTGGCCGAATACGCGGCCGGGACCGACCCGACCAACGCCGACACCGATGATGACGGCCTCGAGGACGGCGCCGAGGTCAACGACCACGGCACCAGCCCCACCAACGCCGACTCAGATGGAGATACCCTCAGCGACGGCGCCGAGGTCAACGACCACGGCACCAGCCCGACCTCCGGCGATACCGACGAGGACGGCTACGCCGACAACGCAGAAATTCTCGAGGGCTCCGACCCTCTCGACGCGGCCAGCATCCCGGCCCAGTCGGTCGCCACGCTCGGCGACTCCACCGAGAGCTTCCACGAGGCCATCGTGCTTCCCACCTGGAACAACCGCGCGGTTGGCGGCTTCACCCAGGTCGACCAGATCGATGCCACCTTCACCCTCTCCGCCGACTTCGACGCCAAGACCTCCGGCCGGCGCGAGGTTCTCTTCGAGACCGGCGGCGGCTGGCAGGGCACCTCGCTGTGCTACGAGACCGGCAGCTCCGTCGTCCTGCGCGTCAGCGGCTGGGGAACCAATCCCGATGGCGTCCGCGAGAACGGCTGGAACGTCTACGAGGTGCGCTACGCTCTCTCCGCCGGCCTGATTGACGGCGGTGATGTCGAGGTCGGCATCGGGTTGGACAGCGACAACGGCAATGGCGGCGAAGATATCCGGCTCATCATCAACGGCGTCATCGTTGGCACCGTCAGCAACGATGCCGACAGCACCCTCAGTAACGGTGCCGGCGCCTTCGACTGGAGCGGCGGCAACGCCGGCGCGCTCGGCATCGCGGCCTCCGGCCTCGCCGGCACCGGTGAGCGCAGCGACCTCTTCGCAGTCAACTTCACCTCCGGCACGCTCAACCTCGACATCGGCCTCCAGTACTGGGTCAACACCAACTGGCTGCCCGAGGGCGCCGACTCAGATGGCGACGGACTCGACGATGGCTACGAGGCCTTCTACGGAGGCCTCGATGTCCTCGGCGCCGGCGATGCCGACGAAGATGGCCTCAGCGACGCCGACGAGGCCGCGGCGGGCACCAATCCCCTCAACTCCGACCCCGATGGCGACGGGCTCACCGATGGCGCCGAGGTCGACGCCGGGACCAGTAATTTCAATCCCGACACCGATGGGGACAATCTAACGGATTCCGAAGAGATCGAGCTTGGAACTGACCCCACCAACGCCGATACGGATGAAGACGGAATCAACGATAACATCGAGATCGCGGCGGGTTCCGACCCCACCGATCCCAACAGTATCCCCAGTGATTTTGTCTTGGACCTCGATCTGGTCGAACCATCGGAAGTGATCAATGTCCTCGGCGTCCTGCCGACCTACAACGCCAGGGCCGTGGCCGGCATCCCCGCCGTTGATCTCATGAACATGACCTTCACCGTGGTCATCGATTTCGATGAAAAGCCCGAGGGGCAGCGCGAGCTTATCTGGGA
>JAKUSY010000408.1 GCA_022451445.1 Planctomycetota bacterium | reverse complement strand
CGGGGCTGAGCTTCCGGCCGGTGGCGCCGCAGCCGGAGTGGGGAGCGGAAAGGCGCCCGAGAAGGTTCAGCGGCTGCAGATCAGGAAGCCGGGCACCTATGAGAATTATCTCGTCGATGGCGGCTGGGTCGAGCGAAACCTGGTCAAGATCAACTCTGACAGGGTGGTTCTCCGGAACTCCGAGATTCGAAACGGGCGTCACAATGCCGTGACCGTCTACTCCGGCGAAGTGCGCATCGACAGCTGCAGGATCCACCACCTGCTGGCGGGGTCTTTCGATAAACAGCGGGATGCTCATGGTGTCACGGGGCGGCCCGGCAAGCTGGTTATCAGGAATTGCGAAATTTACCTGGTATCGGGTGATTGCCTCCAGTTCGATCCGGGCCGGGGTCCCTGGGGTGAGGTGCTCGTCGAGAACTGCACCTTCTGGACCGGCCCACTCACCGCGGATGCCGCGGGTTTTCGAAAAGGGCAGGTGCCGGGGGAGAACGCGGTCGATACCAAGCAGCTGGTGAAGAACCCGCGCAGCAACATCACGCTGCGGCGCTGCCTCTTCTATGGCTGGAAGAACGGCTCCATCAGCAATATGGCGGCCCTGAACCTGAAGGAGAATGTCCGGGCGAGGATCGAAGACTGCGTCTTCCTGGACAACGAGATCACCTTCAGGCTTCGCGGAGGCGTATCGGAGCGAGGCGGCGCGCTGGTGGAGATAGCCGATTGCGCCGTCTATCGGTGCGCCGTCGCGCTGCGCCTCGAGGACGGGATCCGGGATCTGCGGATCAGGCGGCTGGGTGTCGGCTCCGGGGTGGAGAGGGAGATCCGTCGGGCCGGAGGCGGTCCGGGCAGGGGCTACCTGTTCGAGGGCAGGTATGCTGCCCCCGCGCCCGGGGTGGTTCTCGAGAAGGGGCCCGCCGCCTGGCTGAAGCTTCAGGGCGCCCGGGGGAAGGCGGACTGAGGACTCAACTCTTTTCCCCGCTTTTCTTCCGTTCGAGGTAATCCCGTACGAACTCTTCAATGACGAGCTTCTTGATGCCGTTGGCCTTGGCGACCTCCTTGGTGCGATCGACCGGGATGCCCCACCTGGCGCCAAGGTAGAGTGACCAGAGTCCCCAGATCCGGTTGCCGTTGGAGCCGTTGAGCAGGACGGGTTTCTCGGCATCGGTGAGCAGCTCGATGAAGCTGTCGGCCTGGGCGTCGTCGAAGGTCTCGGGCCCGACCGGGAAGTGGACAAAGGCCATGCGGATACTGTCGGCGTGGGGTTTCATCTCGAATCCAAGGCCTCCCATCTCCCTGTCCATCCTGACGTTGATGATCGTCTTGACCCCTCTGTCCTTGGCGAACTGAAAGTCCGGTTGGGGCAGCTGTCCGCTGAGGATGTAGTTGCTGCCCATCTCGAAGCAGCGCCCTCGCAGGGGAACGAGGTCCTCAGATTCTACCGGATTGAGCAGGGCCTCGGAGAAGACCTCGTCTCCGGCTCCCTGCCGGCAGCAGGTCTGGAGTGCCTGGCAGCCTCCGAGGGCGATGGCACCGGCTATTGCCAGGGTGATTGCCAGGGAGCTTCCGGAAAAACACTTCGAGTTAAATTTATTCACGAACACAGGCTCCTGTTTTCCTTGAAAGGGATCATTCTCCGAAAGCCGGGGATGGCGTAAAGCGAGAGTATAAACCGGCCGCATTCCAGCCTGGAAGTTACTTTTGTTCTTCTGTGACGGTCATCCCCAACCAGATATTCATTCCCCGGCGGCCGGGATGGGACAGATAGAAATTTTGTGTCAATCAAGCTCTTTATCCGCGTCCGTGGGCGACTTATACTAAAAATGGAATTGAAGTTACAATCTGGGCTAACCTCCGAACATGAAATTGTTTCGACCCGTCGCGTGCTCTCTCTTCCTTTTTTTCTCGGCTCCGATGGCGCTGGCGTCCGGGACTGAAGACGAATTTTCTCCAGGGCAGCTGGATTTCTTTGAAAACAAGGTCCGGCCGCTGCTTGCGGAGAAGTGCTATAAATGCCACTCCTCAGGCCGTAAGAAGCCCAAGGCCGGTCTCTACCTCGATACCCGCGCGGGGGTGCTCAAGGGGGGAGAGAGCGGCCCCGCCCTTGTGCCCGGCGATCTGGCCCGGAGCCGCCTGGTCCAGGCCGTGCGGTATGAGAACCCCGATCTTCAGATGCCGCCCAAGAAGAAGCTTTCCCCCGAGGAGATCTCGGTGCTGGAGAGGTGGGTCGGGATGGGCGCTCCGGACCCGCGCGGAGGTGGGAGGGCCGTCTCCGCCGAGACGGAATTCGATCTCGAGAAGCGAAGGAGCGAGCACTGGGCCTGGCAAGCTGTCCGGCCGGTTGAGGCTCCCGGGGTAAAGGACAGGAGCTGGCCGCGCGGCGATCTTGACAGGTTTATACTCGTCGCTCTTGAAAAAACGGGACTCGAGCCGAATCCCGATGCTTCGAAGAGATCCATGATCAAGCGCGTGTCCTACGCGCTTACGGGACTGCCCCCCGGCCCGGAGGAGGTGGAGCGTTTCCTCGCTGATGATTCCCCCGGCGCGTTCGCGGCCCTGGTCGACAGGTTGCTGGAGTCGCCCCATTACGGTGAGCATTGGGCTCAGCACTGGCTGGATCTCGTGCGCTTCGCCGAGACCAAGGGACATGAGGCTGATTATCCGATCCCGGAGGCCTGGCGCTACAGGGATTATGTGATCCGGGGGTTCAATGGCGACGTGCCCTACGACCGCTGGATCCTGGAGCATATCGCCGGTGACCTGGTCGAGAGCCCCAGGATTGATCCCGGGCTGAAGACGAATGAATCCATCCAGGGGACGGGCTTCTGGCACCTGGGGGAGGCCACCCATTCCCCGGTTGATATCCGGGGGGAGGAGGCGGATCGCGTTCACAACCAGATCGACGTTTTTTCGAAGACCTTTCTGGGCCTGAGCCTCGGGTGCGCCCGTTGCCACGATCATAAATTCGATCCGATCAGCCAGGCGGACTACTACGCGATGTACGGCTACATCCAGAGTTCGGGTCTCCAGCTGGCGGATGTGCTCGATCCCGAAAAAAAGAAAGAGGCCGCTTCCGCCCTGGAGGCCCTGCGGCGGCGGGAGGGCAAGAAGGTCCTTGATTCTTTCGCCAGGCTCAAGCGGGCCCAGCTTGAGAGGCTCCCCGGCTATCTCACCGCCGCCGCCGAGGTTCTTCGCCTTGGCCCGCTCGCGGCGAAGCCGGCCGGCGATTCTTCCGACATTCTCTTTGAGGACTTTGAGAAACCCGGCTACATCGGCTGGACAGTGAAGGGCCTGGCCTTTGGAGAGGGACCGAGAACCCAGGCGAACCTTCCCGGGAACCAGGGAGATGTCGGCGCCCGGGGCAAGGGCTTCGTGAACTCGCACTCCTATACTATCCGGGGGAAGGTGCATATCGGGGACAAGTTCGTCGGCAGCATGCTCTCCTCGAGGTTCAAGATCGAGAGGCGTTTCATCAACCTGCTTGTCGGCGGGGGAGCCCACAAGGGGGCCACGTGCGTGGATCTTATCATCGATGGAAAGCCGGTCGCCTCGGTCCTCGGTCCCAACAACAACCGGATGGTTGCCCGCTCCATCGATGTCAGCGGCTGGATTGGCGACAAGGCGCAGATCCGTATCCTCGACAATGAGAAGGGAGGCTGGGGGAATATCGGCGCAGACCATATCGTCT
>JAKUSY010000407.1 GCA_022451445.1 Planctomycetota bacterium | reverse complement strand
CAGGGGCCCGGGGCCCGGTGATTAGGTGGTCAAAGCCCTGCGAGGGTTGGATGGCGTCCTCTCGGGCGAGGCCAACTCCGGTGGCGGATCGGATACTGAGTATCGATTGCTGACCAGCTCCGGGGTAGATGTCGGTCCGGCGGTTTGCAGCCTGGGGACAGCCAACGGATGGTCGCTTTCGTCCCTTACTCCTGACGAGCACAGTCTCGAGGACGTATACCTGGAGTTAACCAAGGATAGCGCTTCCGAGAGTGTCTCCGGCAATGGAATCGCCGAGCCTGTCTCCAGAGAGCCCGAGAGCGGCAAGGTCGCTGCGCAGGAGGAAGTCGCGGATCCTGAGCCTCCTGAGTCCGAGAGCCAGGTTCCGGCGCAGGAGGGGGCCTCGGAGCCTGTCTCAGCGGAATCCGAGGGCGAGGCCGCCGCGCAAGAGGAGGCCGGCGCGTCCGGCTCTGAAGAGCCTGAAGACGACGGCCCCGCTCAAGAGGGAGCCTGAGAAATATGAGAAATATCCTTACGATCTTTCGGCGCGAGGTGGCGGCTTATTTCAACTCTCCGATCGCCTACATCTTTATCATCATGTTCGTTTTTATCCTGGCGTTCCTCTTCTTCGTTTTCTTTCCGTTCTTTACCCAGTCGAATCCTGACCTGAGGCACTTCTTCGTCTGGTTCCCGTGGGTGCTGTCGATCTTTATTCCAGCGGTCACCATGAGGCTCTGGAGCGAGGAGAGGCGCTCGGGGACGATCGAGCTCCTGATGACCTGGCCTCTGCAGGCCTGGGAGATCGTCATCGGAAAATACCTCGCCGGCCTCTTCGTTATCGCCGTCAGTCTCGCCCTGACCCTTTTCGTGCCGCTGACCCTGAGTTCGGTCACCTCTATCGAGTGGGGGGTCATCTTCACCTCTTACCTCGGGGCTCTGCTGATCTCGAGCGTCTATGTCGCGCTGGGATCCTGGGCTTCCACCCTGACCAGCAACCAGATTGCTTCTCTCCTGGTCGCCATCGCCCTGTCATTCGTTATGGCGGGGATCGGCTCTCCGCCGGTCGTCAAGTTCCTCAACGACTTGCTGGGGGGGATAGGTAATATCAGGATAGGTAATTTAATCGGGTGGTTCGGAACCGATTCTCATTTCCGGGAGTTTTCAAAAGGACTCATCAATCCCGTGGGGCTTATCTACGGCTTCAGCCTTACGGTTTTCTTCCTGGTATTGAACAACCTGTTCGTCGAAGGCAGGAAGGTCTAAGGAGGAGGCGCAATATGGCTGACAGCAGGCAATACAGAAAAAAGTACTACCGCAACAGCGTCATCAGTCTCGGACTTCTGATCGCGGTGATGGTGCTCTTGGGCCTAACCGCTGATGAGACCAGCGGTTTCAAGATGGACTTTACGCAGGACGGTCTCTATACGATCTCCGATGCCACGAAGGACATCTTCGGCAAGCTCGAGGACAAGGTGAAGATCACCTATTACTGCAGCGAGGAGTTGCCGAGCTTCCTCACGAACATCGTCAGGGATACCGGGGACCAGTTCGAGGAGTTGAGAAAGATCTCCGGTGGTAAGCTCCGGTTTGAAATTGTCAATCCCGATGATCTCGCTGAACGTGACGCCCTGGAAGCTACCGATCGCTACATGGCCAAGTATCTTGCCGGGGATAGAGATGACCTGGAAGAGCCTGAGCCTCCCATGGATATCCAGGCGATGATGGCCGGCCGCCAGCGCGAGAGTCCCGCGGACATCAGGAAGCGGCGCGAGGCAAGGGCCAAGGACAGGGCCAAGACCACTAAAAAAACCGAGGATGAAGCCTACAGGGAGATTCTGCTGGCGGAGTTCAAGCAGAAGGAGCTCCGCGCGCTGGCTGAGGTGGGCATCAACCCCTACATAGTTCCTGATCGAACAGCAAACTCCGTCAAGCAGTTGCGGGTTTACAGTTCGATCAAGATCGCTTATCTCGATCGGCCGGTCGAGGTCATTCCTTTTCACAGTTCACTCGAGAGTCTCGAGTACGAGTTGGCCTACCGGATCGTGAAGGTGATCCAGGTCCAGAAGCCGGTGGTGGCTTTCTTCGACGCGCGCAAGCCGCCCGCTCCGCCCATGAACCCCGCCCAGCCGACCCCGCCGCCGCCATCGGAATACGCTGCCGTGATCAATTTTCTCCAGGAGCTGGTCGACGTCAGGCAGCTCTCTCTCAAGGAGGGAGACTCCATCGATGACCTGGTCAAGACCATCAAGGGAGATGTCGATCGAAAGCTGAAGGAGGAAAGGGGAGAAGAGTCTTCCGGCGAGGTGATCCTCGCGGACGGTGATCACGCGAGCTTTATCAAATGCCTGGTGGTCGCGCAGCCGCACGCGCTTGAGGATCGGCAGGTCTACGAGATCAACCGGGCTGTCTCGATGGGGATTCCCACGGTATTTCTCGTATCTCCCTACACGATAGACATTTCTCAGCAGACCGGTCTGCCGAGGGGAATTCCCATTACGATTCTCAACAGTGGCCTGGAGGATCTCTTCAAGTCCTGGGGGGTCAGCCTGGGAGAAGAGATGCTGGCATCCAACGATGCCGGGGCGATCATGCTGCCGCGCCGGGTGCTTGGCAACCTGACCGCCATGATGCCGACACCGGTCTCCTTCGTGGTTTCTCCAAAGGGCGAAAGCATGAACAATGAGTCGAGCCTCACCAACAGGATTCCCGGCCTGGCTCTTCCGGCCACCGCCGGGCTGAAGATCAAAAAGGTCGAGGGGCTCACTGCCGAGAAGCTTGTCACCACCGGCGAACAGTCCTGGTCGGTCAGGATCGATCCGCTGGCGGGTATGAACAATCCCTTCAGCCGCGGCCGGCCCACCGGCCCGACTGTTTCGGGATACCAGAAGGATCTGATGGGCAACCGCAATCCAGAGGAATTTAACGATTTCATCGAGGAGCCGATGGTTCTCGCCGCTTTCCTGAAGGGTGAATTTATCTTCAGATTCGAGGGAGAGAGTGTTCCTGGATGGAAGAAGGCGCCGGCAGGTGGTGGGGTTGACCCGCATCAGGGTATCCCCGGTTTTCCGCCCGGGCTCCAGCAGGGTCTTCCGCCCGGCGTTCCGCCCGTACGCGATGGAGATCTCCTGCCTGACCCCTCCGATCCGCTCGCCGGCGAAGATCCCCAGGAGGAGGCGAAGAACCCCGCGGCCGCCGTCCCCGCGGCCACTGTCCCCGCAGCCGCTCCTCCTGCAGCCCAGGAAGATCCCGGTAAGGAGCAGAAGGAGCCGGCTGCTGCCGAGGTTCCCGATGTTCCCGCGGAAGCCGGGGAGAAGCCCGTCGAAAAGAAAGCTCCGGCCCCAAAGGCCCACGTCGAGGTCAGGGAGGGAAGGGCTCTCTTCCTGTCGAGCGTCGACATGCTCAAGAATGATTTTGTGACCAATGCGGACCAGCTGGTCACCTACCGTTACAACGCCGAGTTTTTCCGCAACTGTATCGAGAATTTCGCTCTCGATGACAGGCTGATGAAGATCCGGCGCAAGAACCTGACTGTGAGGGAATTCAAGGAGGGTAGTGAAGATTGGGCGAGCTGGATTATTGGCTGGAACCTCGCCGCTGTTCCCATCCTGGTAGGCATCTTCGGATTGGTGCTCTACCTGCTCAGGAACAGCCGTAGCGTGGCCTACGAGCGTGATTTCCTGCAGGGCCGGTAAGGTGACTGGGATCAACAGATTGGTTATTCG
>JAKUSY010000406.1 GCA_022451445.1 Planctomycetota bacterium | reverse complement strand
CGGAGACGCTGCAGAAGGACGTGGGCTATGCTGACGGAGCCTATCTCTGGGTGGCGTCCAGCCAGGTCGTTACCGAGGCGGAGCCGAACAATTCCTCCGGCAAGGCGACCCGGATCAATATTCCCTGTGAGGCCGCCGGGCGCTTCTATCCGAGGGGTGACAGGGATTGGTTCGAATTCGAGGCGGTGGAGGACGGAGTTCTCAAGGTGGAGGTCCGCTCACAACGCCTGGGGCTCGGCACGGATCCGGTCTTTGTCGTCCAGGAGGTCTCTGTCGGCAAGGATGGCAAAGAGAGCCTCAAGGAGCTCAAGTTCCAGGACGATGGCCTGCCGAACATAGGAGGAGGGCACTTCGGCACGGTGTCGGATGATCCCTTCGGGGAATTCTCGGCGAAAAAGGGAGGCCTCTACAGGATTCTCGTCCGCGATCTCTACAGCGATGCCCGCGCTGACCCCCGCAACGTCTACAGCCTGGTGGTACGCAAGCCGAAACCCGATTTCGGGGTTGTCCTGCTGTCGGGCTATCCCGAGTCCGATCCCGATCCGAAAAAGAACAAGCCGGGCGTCTGGGGCTCGCTGCTCAGACGCAACGGGACGGATCGCTTTATTGCATATGCTCACAGGAAGGATGGATTCGCCGGGGAGATCGAGCTCGAGTTCGAGGGGCTGCCCGAATACGTCAAGGGAGGAAAAGGACGAATAGCCGCCGGAAAGAACTCGACCACGGTGCTGCTGCATGTCGGGGCCGATGTGGCCGACTGGAAGGGCCCTCTCAGGGTCTTTGCAAAATCTCGTCTCGGAGAAAAGGAGGTGCGGCGCGAGGTAACCTACGGGACCCTTCTGTGGTCGGGCATCTCTTCGGCCAGGCTGACCAGTGGACTGGGCCTCGCGGTACGGGCTGATGAAAAAAGCCCCTTCCGGCTGGAGCCCGTCTCGGCCGTCTACGAAATGGCCCGGGGGGGAAGTATTGACCTGGCGCTGAAGGTCCACCGGGAGGATTGGGCCCAGGGAAAAATCACCGTCAACGTCCTCGGCTTGCCTCCCAATGTCGAGCTCAAGAAATTCGATGTCGGGGATAAAAAGACCGAGGTGAAGGTCAAGGTCAACATTAAGCCGGGAGCGCTCGCTGGCGTGCAGGCCTTCTACCTGAGGGGAAATACGGAGGTCCAGTACAAGAGGGGGAGCGCGGCCGCCGAGAGGGCAAAAAAGCGCCACGAGAAGATGGGCGAGATCTTCAAGGCCATCACCGGGGAGACGGCTGCGAAAAACAAGACCTTCGAGGAGTCGAAGAAGGCTCACGCAAAGTCACAGGAGGACACGAAGAAGCTGGCCGGAGCCGCGGACGCGGCGAAAAAAGTGAGCGCGACTTCTGCTGAAGACCTCAAGGCGGCGCAGGGGAAGCTGCAGGCCGCCGCCGATGCGGTCAAGAACAACCCTACGGATCAGGGCCTGGTGACGGCCAAGGGTGAAGCCGAAAAAGCCGTCAAGTCAGCTGGAGAAAAGAACAAGGAGCTCGCCGGAAAATCAGGCGAAGCTGAGAAGAAGCACCTGGAGTCGATGGATGTCGTCAGGGCGGCCGGCGAGGCCCGGAAAAAAGCCGAGGAGGAGACCAAGGCCGCCAAGGAAAAAGAGGAACGGGCCAAGAAGGCTCTCGATTCTTCTAAAAAAGAAGCTGATGGCCTCGCCAAGACCGCCAAGCCCAAGAAGATGAAGGTAGGGGTCTATTCTATCCCGATCAACATCAACATCACCGTCGCGGCCTTCGCTTTCGATGGGGAGCTGGCGCCACCCGGGGGGCTCAGGGTAAAGGCCGGGCAGACCGGCGAGTTGCCGGTGAAGATGAAAAGGCTCTACGGTTTCAATGGACAGGTGAAGGTCAAGGCGATCCTCAAAGGCGCGAAGGGGGTCAAGATCGCCGAGATCCAGGTGCCCAAGGACAAGTCGGATTCGATGCTCAAGATCGAGGCTGACCAAAAAGCCCCGGCAGGGAAATACGATATCGAGATCCAGGCCTCCGCCAAATTCGGCAATGCCAACCAGGTGGTAAAAAGTAACTTTCAACTGGTGATAGAAGCTCCAGAGAAGCCCGAAACGAAAAAAGATGAACCTGAAAAGAAAAAAGATGAGCCCAAGCAATAAGCCGTCCACTTTCCGCGACCTGACAGGAAAGCTCTGCCGTGGCCCTGTCTTGCTCCTCTTGCTGGTTTCGACTGGCGCTGTGGGGCAGGAACCTCGCGCCATAGAGAAGATCGAGCGCAAGGAGCCTGTCCAATTCGAGAAGGAGATACTCCCCATCCTGCGGGCCAACTGCGTGGCTTGTCATTCCGCGTCAAAATCAAGGGGAGACGTCAACCTGGAGTCGCCCGAGGCCATTCTTAAGGGAGGAGAAGATGGCCCCATAGTGGTGCCTGGCAAGAGCGCCGAAAGCCCGCTTTTGAAGAGCGCCGCGCACCAGGTGAAGCCGACGATGCCTCCCAAGAAGAACAAGGTCGGCGCCAAGCCCCTCGGTCCCCGGGAGCTCGGCCTGCTCGCTCTCTGGATTGACCAGGGCGCAAAAGGAGGCGGTTCATCGGCTGAGCCCGCAGTGATCGAATGGCATCCTCTTCCAGCCGGACACAACCCCATCTACGCCACGGCGGTCCGTTTCGATGGAAAAATTTTTGCCTGCGCCAGGGCCAACCAGGTGTTTCTCTACGAGTTCGATTCCGGGGGCCTGATCACGCGGCTTACCGATGCCGACCTTTTGAAGACCGGGCCCTACAAGAAGCCCGGGATCGCGCATCTCGACAGTGTCCAATGCCTCGCCTTCAGCCCCGATGGAGAGACCCTCGCATCTGGCGGGTTTCGCTGTGTGAAGATCTGGAAGCATCTCAAGGGTACGTCCCTCTCGGAATTTGATGCCGGAGGAGCCCCTGTAGCCTGTATGGACGTCAGCCAGGCGGCGGGTCTTCTCGCCACCGGGCACGAAGATGGGAGGGCGCGCATCCAGAAGGCCTCCGGCGAGCTGGTGGTTGAGATCTCCGCCGCATCGGAGGCGGTGGCCTCGCTCAGCCTCGCGATCGATGGGAAGTCTTTCTGCACCCTCACCAGGGCGGGGAGCCTCGATTTCTGGCGTGTAGAAGGGGGCATGAAGACAGGCTCGATAACCCTGCCTTCAACCGCGTCGGTGGTCACCTATCTTGCGAAGGATGCTAACGTAGCCACAGGGGGAGAGGATGGCGTCGTCCTGGTATGGAATATTCCACAGGCACCTGCCGCGCCGGCTGAGCGGAAGGAGGGCGAGGAGGTAGCGAAGGAGGCCCCCGCACCTGCTCCGATTAAAGAGCTCAAGGGCCATCAGAAAAAAATCACCTGTCTTCTGAGCGTTAACCGTGAAGGCGGGCAGCTGCTTTCCGGAAGCGAAGATGGAAGCGTGAGGCTCTGGGATGCTCCAGGAGGAAAGCAGGTGCGGGAGCTCAAGCACGGCTCTCCTGTGCGGTCCGTCGCTGTTCGAAAGGACGGGGCCAGGATCGCTACCGCCGGCGATGCTCCCGGGGTGACGTTGTGGAACCTGTCCGATGGCAAGGAAGTGGCCAAGCTCCAGAGAGATCCCGCCCTGGGGCGGGAGACTTCCCGCAAAGAGCGCTTCCTCAAGCTGCTCAACGATCGACTGGTGGCGCAAAAAAAAGCGCGCGAGGGTGATGCGAAAAATTTAGGCGGCAAGC
>JAKUSY010000405.1 GCA_022451445.1 Planctomycetota bacterium | reverse complement strand
TGATCCAGCCGCGGGAGTTTAACGTGGTCGATGAGAACGGTACCCGCCGCGTCGCGATCAACCCCTACGCGGCATCCGCTACAACGGCGAGAACGGCACCCGCCGCGCCCAGATGAGCGACAGCGGCATCACCGACTTCCTGCCCATCCGCAGGAGGGGCAGCGAGCCGCAGCTCTGAGCCCGGCGCTCAGTAACGGTAGAATTCAGGCTTGTAGGGACCCTCAACCGGCAGGCCAAGGTATTCCGACTGGTCCGCCGTAAGCTCCGTGAGCCTGACGCCGAGCTTTTCGAGGTGCAGCCTCGCGACCTCTTCATCGAGCTTCTTCGGAAGCATGTGGACACCGAGAGGGTACTCATCCGGCCTCTGCCAGAGCGCCATCTGCGCCAGCACCTGGTTGGTAAATGAGTTCGACATGACGAAGGAGGGATGCCCCGTCGCGCAGCCAAGGTTCACCAGCCGCCCGGAGGCCAGCAGGATCAGGCCGCGCCCATCCCCGAAGACGTAGCGGTCGACCTGCGGCTTGATATTCACGCACTCGACATCCTCGCGCTTCGTCAGCCAGTCGACGTCGATCTCGGTGTCAAAGTGGCCGATGTTGCAGACGATGGAGTCGTTCTTCATCTTCAGCATGTGCTCGCCGGTGATCACGTCGCAGCAGCCGGTGGCGGTTACGAAGATGTCTCCCTCGCCGGCCGCCTCGTCCATGGTGACGACCTCGTAGCCCTCCATCGAGGCCTGCAGGGCGCAGATCGGATCGATCTCGGTGACGATGACGCGCGCGCCGAAGCCCTGCATGGACTGGGCGCAACCCTTGCCTACGTCTCCATAGCCGCAGACGACGACGACCTTGCCCGAGACCATGATGTCGGTGGCGCGCTTGATGCCATCGGCGAGCGACTCACGGCAGCCGTAGAGGTTATCGAACTTGCTCTTGGTGACGGAGTCGTTGACGTTGATGGCGGGAATCTTCAGCTCGCCGCGCTCGAGCATCTGGTAGAGCCTGTGCACGCCGGTGGTGGTCTCCTCGGTGAGTCCGCGGATATCAGCCATGTACTGCGGATACTTGTCGTGGACTATCCTGGTGAGATCTCCTCCATCGTCGAGGATCATGTTCAGGGGCTTGCCGTCGGGAAATACGAGCGTCTGCTCGATGCACCAGTCGTATTCATCCTCGGTCTCGCCTTTCCAGGCGTAGACCGGGACGCCGGCGACGGCCATGGCCGCGGCGGCGTGGTCCTGGGTGCTGTAGATATTGCAGCTCGACCAGGTGACCTCCGCTCCGAGCTCGATGAGGGTCTCGATGAGAACCGCGGTCTGGATTGTCATGTGGAGGCAGCCGGCTACGCGGACCCCGGTGAGTGGTTTCTCGCCGCCGTATTTCTCGCGCAGCGACATGAGGCCGGGCATCTCGCGCTCGGCCAGCTCGATCTCTTTTCGCCCCCACTCCGCCAGCTCGATATCCTTGACCTTGTAGGCCGGTTTCTCAGTCGTCGACAAATCTACCGCTCCCTGTCCTTTTTTTTCGTTCGCGTCAGCCAAAAAGATTCCCCTCCCTCCCGGGAGGCCTCCTTACATTCTCACGACCTTCGATTGCTTTCTATGACGAATACCCCCGGACGCCGCCTGTTGCCGGGCAGCTCCCGCTCCGATTCAACTTCAAATCCCGCCAGCTCGAGCCAGCCGATGAGCTCTTCCCGGTTGAAGCCGAGCCAGAGGTCACCCAGCTTCTCCCTATGCGATTCACGCCAATGCGCCACGTAGTCGGCCAGGAGGAAGCGTCCCCCGGGAACAAGTCCCCGGTGAACCTCCTTGATCACGGCCGGAGGATGGGCGACATGGTGGAGAACCATATTGGCGACCATCGCATCAGCTTCGCCATCGCGCAGGGGCAGGTGCTCGAGGCTCCCCAGTCGAAACTCCACCTCACCCAGCTCGAGCTCTTCGCTCCTTTTCCGCGCCACCTCGAGCATCTCTCGCGCGCCATCGACCCCGATCACATGCCGGGAATTCTCACAGAGCAATGACAGCAGCCTGCCGGTGCCGGTGCCGAGATCGACCACCGTGCCGTTGCCTTCACCTCCGGGAACGGAAGCCAGGATACTGCTGAGCAGCTCATGATGATCGGCCGGGCCTTCGATCTCCTCACGCTGCGAGTCATCGCGCTCGGCCACATCGTTGAAGAAACGCTCGGCCTGCCTGCTGCGCTGGTTCAGACAGGCCTTGATGCCCCTGTCATCGGTGGCGGCAAACTGAAGCGGGTTCGAGGACAGCTCGTCGGCGAAGCTCGGCAGAAAGCCGCTGCGTGTCTCGCTCTCCCAGGGCCCTGTGAGCTCGTAGTACACCCAGGTGCCCTGGCGCCGGGCGCGCACGAGCCCCGCATCGGAGAGGATCCGCAGATGCCTCGAGACACGGCTCTGTCCCATGGAGAGAATGGTGACGAGCTCGTTGACGTTGTAGCTCCCGGTCATCAGGATCCTGACGATCCGCAGACGGGTTTCATCAGCGAGGGCCTTGACTGTAGAGAGGCAGCTTTGCATACATTATTACTATATCAAGATATCTTGATATAGTAATAAAAACTCTGTTCAATCTGCCGGTTTTTCAAGCCGGACGGGACATTCACCCGGCCCGAGGGGCCTCAAGTCCTCATCATCGAGGCCGAGGAGGCGCTCGATGAGTTCCAGGAAGAAATAATCTCCCCACATCACAGCCCCTCCCACACCCCAGCCGCGGGGACGATGATAGACCCCGCCAAGCAGGAGTCCCTCCTCTCCTTCCCTCTTCGGACCGAGATATTCGTCACCGCTCAGGGTGGTCGCGATCTCGATGGCCGTATGGCGGTAACTTTCGGCGCCCCCGGCCCCGGGATCCAGGTCGGCCAACAGCATCAACCCGCAGCCGGCGATAGCCGCCGCTGAAGAGTCACGCGGCTCATCGGGGATGCCGGGCGCCCCGTAATCCCAATACGGCACACGGTCCCCGGGCGTGTTTGAGAGATAGTAGCGAGCGCAGCGGTGAGCGGTCTCCAGGAACTCTCCATGGCCGGAGGCGCCCCAGGCGTAGGCGTAGCCGTAGAGAGCCCAGGCCAGCCCCCTGGCCCAGCAGGTAAAAGGCGAATACCCCTGCTGCGTCGACAGGCAGCGGAATTCTCCGCGGCCCTCCTCGGTGTTGAAGATCGCCTCGTGCGCTACGCTGCCGTCCTCCTCCCCAAGTCCCCCTCCAGCACCGCGCCCCAGGTACTTCGCGGATGTGCGGGAATGCTCGATGGCTCTCTCCCCCACCCTCGGGTCCGCTCCGTTCGCCGCCGCCCAGAACAGCAGCCTCACGTTCATCATGATATCTATGAACAGCGACTGGGGACCGTTGAAGGAATAGATGAAGCCCTCGTCGGTAGCTCCGTTCCAGCGCTCGCTCTGCACCGTGGCGGCCGTGACGACAGCATCCACCAGCTCTCGCCGGGCCGGGTCATCCGCATCCGTCTGTTCAATCCAGCGCCCGTACGAGCTGAGAAAGATAAACCCCAGGTCGTGTACATCCCTGTCAAGGCGGCGCGGCAGGAGAGCCGTCGAGTGTTCCCGCGCCTTCTGAGCCCAGAAATCATCCTTCAGCAGCTTGTGAAGCAGCCACATCTGCCCGGCATAGAAGCCCGGCGTCCAGTCCGTCCTCATATCCGGCTGCCTGCACCAGGCGCCTCCGGCGGTCC
>JAKUSY010000404.1 GCA_022451445.1 Planctomycetota bacterium | reverse complement strand
GGCGGCACCGGCTGGACCTGACCACTAACTTGGAGATTATCACGACCATGGCGGCGTTCTCATGGACCTTCAGCTCTCTGGACATTGCCAGTTCGGGTTCCCATGTGACTCTTGTCTTCGCGAGCTTCCTGGTGTTTCTGCTCATGTGCATCGAGGCCAGGCGCTACAGGTACTACGACATCTGGCACACGCGGGTCCGGATGCTGGAGGTGCACATCCTGGTCCCTGCCCTGAACCCGGACATGGAGCTGCTCGAGGGCAATTGGCGGCAGGTTCTCTCCGATGACCTGCTGATGCCCTCCTACAAGATCAGCTTCCGTGAAGCTCTCGCCCAGCGTCTGCGGGCGAACTACATCTGGCTCTTCATCGGCCTCTTTGTCGGCTGGCTCGTGAGGGTATTCATTGACAGCGCCGTCAATGAGGTCAGCTTCCTGGAGGCCTGCTCCTCCCCCAAGCCGGTTCCCGGCTTCCTGATCATCGGCCTGCAGGTCCTGTTTCTTCTCTACCTCGCCTATGTTGCCCTGAGTACCTGGAAGGTCAGGGGTGTAACCGGGGAGATTCGGCGCCGGGATCCGAATGCCCGGAAGTGGCCTATCTGATACGGGTGGAGAGAGATGCTTGTCCTCTGGGTCGTGTTGATTTTACTGGGGCTGGCACTGACCATCTCGAGCGGGATGTGGATTCCGTCAATCGTGGGAGGGGTGCTCCTCATCGGTTTTTTCGCGTGGATAATTATCTCTACACTCTCGCCCGCGATACCCTGTAGAATCTGTCCGAAATGTGGAGAGGAAGGCCTTGTGAAACTACGTCGGGGTGCTCCCGGGGTGAGATGTGAGAAATGTGATTTCGTCGACGAGGATCTCCACGTCGCCTACCTGGATGAATGGTGAGACTGTATGAGCAACTTTGTAATTACGGCGCTGCTGGTGAATGTCCTCGTGGTCATCGGCCTCATTTACGGGATCTCGAAGAGACGCGAGCCGGCGATCCACATGAAGGTCATGACAACCTGTTTCGTCGTTGACCTCCTGAACGTCATCCTCGTCGAGGTTACCGCCCGGGTTACAAACGAGGATAGCCAGGGTGCTGTGGAACAGGGTCTTCGGTCTTTTTATGAGAATTTCTTCTCGCTCCTGAATTTCCACATCCTGGTCTCGGTCATCTCGATCATCTGTTACATCATCGCGATTCGCACCGGGCGCCGGCTCTTTCGAACCGGCGAGGGGCGAAGCGCCCACCGGAAGAACGCCATGATCTTCGTGGCCGTACGCCTGGCCAGCTTCGTGACCTCCATCATGATCAGCTGGCCGAAGAGCTCAGGGAGCTGAGCGCCTGGCCTTGCGGGCCTCTCGTCCCGCCGCCAGCAGCATGCGGATTTTCTGGAGCTTCGAGATGCCGGGGCGCCGGCTGAAGACGTCGTAGTTCCGGCTCTCGATCTTGTCGAGGATCCTGGAGTAGAGCCTCTTCAGCAGGAGGGGGCAGAAGCGCGCCTCCACGTCGATGAGAGGAAAGAGGGGCTCGGCCCGCTGGAAATAATCCCTGGCCCTGCCGACCTGAAATTCCATCAGGCTCCTGAAGGCGGGGGTGAGCTCATTCCTCGACAGCTCTTCCTCGCTGTAATCGAAACGATCGAGGTCTTCGCCGGGGAGGTAGATCCGCCCGCGCATCATGTCCTCGCGGATGTCACGCAGGATGTTGGTCAACTGCATGGCGATCCCGAGAGCCTCGGCGTGCTTGCGTGCCGCCTCTTCCCTGTAGCCGAAGATCTCGATGCAGATCAGGCCGACGGCGGAGGCCGCCCGGTAGCAGTATTCGTAGAGCTCATCGAAGGTCCGGTAGCGCTGGTTGAGGAGGTCCATCTCCATTCCCCGCAGCAGCTCCTCAAAATATTCCGACGGGATGCCGAAGCGCTCGATCGTATCCCGCAGGCAGGCGTCGAGGGGGTCGCCTGGGGTCTCGCCGCGCAGAAGCGCGCGTAGCTGTTCGAGCTTCGCTTCAGCCTCCTCCTTTGAACCTCGTTCGTCCTCCGCTGAATCGACAGCGTCATCCGCTCTTCTGCTGAAGGCGTAAACCGCGTAGATCGAATTCCGGCGTTGTGGCGGGAGCAGGCGGAAGGCGTAATAGAAGTTCGTCGCTTCCCGCTTGGTGAGATGCTCTGCGTAAGCGTAGGATTTCGCTGCATGTACCATAATCGAGGTTAATATAACTTCTGAGCCCCCGGGGGACCACAGCCGCCTAAATGTTTATGAGGTAAGTGTTTCCATGCGTTTGTCTCGTTTTGCGGTCCCCAGCTCGTACCGTTTCCAGGCAGCGGGATGCAATATCGGTACTTCAGGAGGGCGCTCAAGTTATTTCTTTCGATACGGGAAGTGCATTAAAATCGGACTGTTATGAAGATCTTTTTGACCTCGGTCGGGGACTTCGGAATTTTTTCCGGTTCAGTTTTCACCAGGATCTCCAGGCTGCAGGTGAGATCGGGTGAGCTGCTCAGACAGATGTATCGAGTCGGCGTCGGTTCGCTCAGTGTCGTGGATTTATGCGCTCTTTTCATCGGTCTGGTTCTCGTATTACAGACGAGCTCACTGCTGGCGCGTTTCGGCGCGGAGGGGCAGGTAGCGACGATAGTCGGAGCCGCGTTCGTTCGTGAGATAGGCCCCGTTTTCGCCGCGATCATGTTTTCCGGCCGTGTGGGTACCGGGGTTGCCGCCGAGATAAGCTCCATGGTCGTTACCGAACAGGTGGACGCGTACCGGGCCTTCGGCCTCGATCCGATCGTCAAGCTGGCGCTTCCGCGGGTCCTGGCCATGACCCTGATGTTGCCGGCCCTGACGGTGATCTCCTGCCTGGTGGGAATCACCGGCGGCTATCTGCTGGCTTACATGGAAGCCGGAGTGCCCGCTCAAGTCTATCTGGACAAGGCGCTCGCCGCCGTAACGCCGCTCGATGTTTTCGCCTGCATCACCAAGGGCGCCGTTTTCGGGTTGTTGATCGGTCTGATAGCCACCTACAGTGGCTTCAGCACTCCCAGGACCACCGAGGGTGTCGGTGAGTCCACGACCCGCGCGATGGTTAACTCGGTGCTGGGTGTACTCGTAGTGGATCTGATCCTCACGAAATTTTTCATGTTGATGAGCTGAGAAGATGTCCGATTCGAAAATCCTGGTAGAGGTGAAAGGCCTGCACAAGAGCTTCGGGCCCCTCAAGGTCATGGATGGTCTCGACTTCACCCTGTCGAGGGGAGAGAACGTAGCGATCCTCGGCCAGAGTGGCTCAGGCAAGAGTGTCCTGCTGAAGATCATCATAGGATTGCTGGATCCCGATGAGGGTGAGGTCTCGCTCTGGGGCAGGTCGATAGCCGAGCTCGAAGATGCCGAGCTTAACGTCCTGCGGCGGAAGATGGGGATGGTGTTTCAGTCCGGCGCCCTCTTCGATTCCATGACGATTTTCGAGAACCTGGCGTTTCCTCTCATGGAATACGGTATCACGGATGAAGAAAAGCTCAGCAAGGTGGTCAAGGAACGTCTCGACTGGGTTAATCTTTCGGGGATAGAGGACAAGTTTCCTTCGGAATTGTCCGGGGGAATGCGCAAGCGGGTCGCGCTGGCCCGAACCCTCGCGGCGGATCCCGAACTGATTCTCTATGACGAACCCACCACGGGCCTCGATCCTCTCACCAGCCGGAAGATCTCGTCGATGATCCACGCCATCGC
>JAKUSY010000403.1 GCA_022451445.1 Planctomycetota bacterium | reverse complement strand
AGAGCTCCGCTGTTACCGGGGCCAAGACGATCGCGTTCCGGATACGCGGCGCGGGCGAGGGTGAAGTGAAGGCTCGGCCCGTCGCTGAAGAGACGAGCCTGGTCCTGATTGAGATCACGGAGCAAGGCTTCGAGGGCGTGTGCGACCTTCGGCCAGTCTGGCCGCTGGAGACAGACCTCCAAGCGGTCGGCTTCCGTGGTCGGCTTGACGGCGGCCGTGAGGTTTGTGAGCACCGGGGTCTGCTGGTCCTCTTCCCCGAGAACGAGGATCGTCCGCAAGGTGCCCGCGCGTCCGACGCGCGTCGTTTTCTCGACGACGTGGTAGACCTGCCGCGTGCCCTCGAAGGCGAACCAACTCCGCTGGAAGCGGTCGCCGGGCACGAGGCGGCAGGGTTTGCGGCCTTTCAGGTAGGTGATAAAGCCGATGCCCTCGGTCGTGCGGGTGCGGCCTCGGGCCGCCCGGTGCAGCCTTGAACAGCGCCGCGACCGTTCTGCTATAAGAGTTCTGAGACTAGCCTAGCATACCCAAGAATATCCCAGCAACAGTGGCGGTGCCGATTACGCCAGCAATATTGGGTCCCATAGCATGCATCAGCAAGAAGTTATTGGGATCAGCTTCCTGCCCCATCTTCTGGACTACCCTGGCTGACATTGGTACTGCGGAAACACCAGCAGCACCTATCATCGGATTGATCTTCTCCTTGGAAACAAGGTTCATCAACTTGGCCAGAATCAAGCCAAAGGCGGTGGCGGTAGCAAAGGCTACTACTCCAAGAAAAAATACCATCAAGCTCTCTACCTTGAGGAAGCCCTCGGCACTCATAAAGCAACCGATGCATAAGCCAAGCAGGATGGTCAGGATATTCATAAGGGCATTGGCGGCGGTATCAGCCAGTCGGTCAGTAACACCACTAACATGTAGTAGATTACCAAACATGAACATGCCAATAAGGGGCGCTGACTTGGGCACCAGCAGGATAATAACAACAGTCGCAACTACCGGGAACAAAATTTCTTCAGTCTTAGACACTGGCCTCAACTGAGGCTCCATATAGATGGCTCGCTCTTTCTTGGTAGTGAGCAATTTTATTATCGTGGGCTGGATAATAGGCACAAGCGCCATATAGGTATAGGCAGCTACGGCCGTAGCCCCGATAAAACCAGGAGCCACCCTCTTCGTAAGATAGACAGTAGTCGGCCCATCAGCACCACCAATTATGCCTATGGAAGCAGCCTCATTTATACTGAATCCAAAAAACAAGGCTATCAAGAAGGCGAAGAAAACACCGAATTGGGCGCCGGCGCCAAGTAGTAGGGTCTTGGGACTGGCTATGAGTGGACTAAAATCGGTCATAGCTCCCAAGCCAAGGAAGATGAGACTGGGTAGTATCTCCCAGGCAATCCCGTAGTAGAATATCCTGGAAATTAGGCCGGCTGGTTGGCCATCTACAGCAAATGACTCAACTACCCTACCAGCAACCACAGATTCCATTAGACCGCCAAGAGGCAGGTTCGTCAGAACCACACCAAACCCGATAGGCACCAGTAAGAGAGGCTCCATTTTCCTGACAATGCCCAAGTACAAAAGTATACAGCCAAGAAAAATCATCAATATGGGACTGGGCCACCCGTATAGGTCAGCAAAGCCGGTCTGGAAAGAGCCTAGCATCTCATCCTCCGTTATGTCCTGTTACCAGGTTCACCCTTGCCGGAGCCGATCTTACTAAGCACCAACCCCACTAGCCATATCGCCAGAGCCAACACAGTTAACACTACAAAGACAAGCCCAAAACCAATCCCACCAATTTGTCCGGCAAGACCCCAGTCTACTCCCATATATTCTCTGTCTAGCTCAATCGGGTTGTGGGCGAAGCTCGCCTTTTTCCCTGAGGGTCAGAAAGTCCTTGGCCTGCATGGGGTAGAGTACCCCCAGGAGAATATCTTCATCGCTCTTTGCCAGAGGGCCGAGCTCTTTCACCGCTCTCTCCCAGTCCTCTGGATCGGCGAGGTCCCCTGCCCTTGCCGAGTAATCGGGGGACTTGTCGCCCAGTATCTTGGTCACGAGCTCTTTGCTCACCGGGCCCGGCGGCCGGCCGTAATTACCCGCGACATAATCCATGACCTCTTGCGTGATGATTTGGTATCGCTCTCCCATCAGCACATTGAATACCGCTTGGGAGCCGACGATCTGGCTTGTGGGAGTCAGGAGCGGCGGATAGCCCAGGTCCTTCTCCACATTCGGACTTTCTTTCAGGGCCGCCTCCATCAGATCCATGCGGCCAGCCTCTTTCAACTGCGCGACCATGTTGGAGATCATCCCGCCGGGCATCTTGTGCTTGAGCACCTCGGCGTTGACACCGGCGTACTTCGTTGCATATTCAGAATACTTCTCCGCGATTTCCCGTGTGAGTCTGGTAGGCTCCTCGAGGAGCTTCAGGTCTATGCCCGTGTCGAAGGGGGTGTCCTTGAGTGCAGCGATCATCGTTTCGGTCGCGGGGTGTGAAGAGCCGAAAGACAGCGGGCTCAGCACCGTATCGATCATATCCACCCCGGCGAGTAGGGCCATCATGTGGCACATGCTCGAGGCCCCGCCCATATCGTGATTGTGGAGGAGGACCGGCAGTTTGTCTTTTGCACGGTCCTTCATGCCCTTGATGATCCTGTAGGCATCGAAGGGCATGAGGATACCCGTGGCGTCCTTCAGCGATAGCCAGTCTGCCCCGATCTCCAACACTTGCTCCGCAGACTCCATCCACTTTTCAAGGGTGTGCACCGGGCTGATGGTGTAGTTCACCTCCACGTGGGCCTCTCCCCCGAACTCCTTGACCGCCTTGGCGGCCACCTCGACGTTCCGAAAGTCGTTGGTGGCCTCGAACACCCGGAAGACGGTGATGCCGTTCTTCACCGCCTTCTCGACGAACTTGCGGACGGTTCGGTCCGCATAGGGTCTATAGGCGAGGATGTGCTGGCCCCTCAAGAGCATCTGAAGTTTGGTATTGGGCATGACCTCCTTGATTCTTCTCAGTCTCTCCCAAGGATCTTCCTTCAGGTATCTCAAGCAGGCATCAAAGCTGGCCCCTCCCCATACCTCCACCGCATAGAAGCCACAGTTGTCCAGGGCCGCGCAGAGGGGGAGAAGGTCATCCGTGGAAACTCTCGTGGCGAGCTTGCATTGCTGGCCATCCCTCGGGGTCAGGTCGGTAATCTTGATCCTCTTGGTGCCGGCCTGTGCGCTGAGCAGTGCTCGAAGATCTTGATCTAGTCTCTCGAAGGTTTCATTCAGATGCATGGGTCGCCTCCTCCCTACGCTGCCGTGACGGTCCCTTTCAAGGAACCGACTTCGTACTCACAGGTTATGGGGGCCACCCGATTCGCCATAACGGCAATGCTGCAGGTGTGGGTCAGCGCTTCGTGAATGGCGTCCTGGATATCCTTGTCGGTAAGGTCTGGCCCTTTCATGCGGAACTTCAGCATGATCTTCGTGTAGACCTTTGGATAATCTGGCCGGCGCTCCCCGTCCGTTTCCACCTCGACATCTTCCACCTGTTTGCCGGCCTTGTGGAGTGCCTCATAGGCATGGATTCCCATACACGCCGCGATAGAGTACATAAAAAGGGCTGGTGGCCTGAATCCTCTGCCTTTCCCACCCACATGCGCGGCGGCGTCAATCGGCAACTCTCGGTCAAGGTCTTCACTTTTGCCGATAAAGTGGAAATCC
>JAKUSY010000402.1 GCA_022451445.1 Planctomycetota bacterium | reverse complement strand
GGTCTCAGCGTCGATTAATTCCCAGGCCTCGAGGTCTTCCGGCGCAGGGCCCTTGTCGAGACTATCGGGGAATTGGGCAGCTATCGTCTCGTCCGTATCAGTATGGCGTTTTGCCTGGTCCATGGCTTGTCCTGCGTTCTCCCGGTAACCGGGCGCCTTCAAGAGGTTGTTTCGGTTCCCTCGACAGTCTCCGCTGACTCGGTCACCAGGGGTTCGATCTCGACCTCCCACCCCTTGGAGGTGGGCATCCCGGTGCCATCGGTACTCTGGCCCATGAGCCTGCAGGTAGGCGGCCCATAGGCGATGAAAACCATCCCCGGGGGCACCTTGCCTTCTTTCCCGCCGTGTTCTTTGCAAAAAAAAGTACCCTCGCCGTTTTCCGAATGGACCCGCAAGGTGCCGCCGACTGAAGCGCCGATTTCCTCGATGTCGTCGGGGTGCATGATCAACGTGGAGACCATCTCCTCGTACTCGGCGTTGTCCTTGCCGACATTGATCTGCCGTCCCTGCTGGGTCGTGCGACCTGCGTTCATGATGAATTGCCTGGCGGCCACCCGTTCCTCCGTCTATCTATAAGCCGCTACTCGTTTTACCAAATTATCCTATAGAATGACAGTCCGCCACCCGTTAGCAGGCGGGCTTTGCCATGTCCAGCCTGCTGAGAGGCCCGGAAACAGCCCCAGCGCCACCCGTCTACCGCTCCTCAACTGCCGCCGAGGACCTCGTGCAGGCGGAAATTGAACTTGCCCAGTTTGCCGCCGTAATTGCCGGCGCCAATCGCCAGCACCCCCTCACCCGCAGCCGTTTCGATGGCGGTGCGCATGGCCTGGCCTACCGCGTCTTCATCGATACCGTCGATTACGATCTCGTAGCAGCAATTGGCTCCCTCGACCAGTTCGCTCTCGACGCGGCTTCGCTGTGTCGCGCAGAGAGCGTCATTCGTCGAGGCGACGAGCTGTTTGTAACGCGAGCCGACCTTACTGCCGCTGCGGACGACCCCGCCGGGGAAAGGCGCGATGACCCCCGGCGCCTCGCTGACGGCCTCGCTCGCACGAAGAGCGGCCGCAAGCGCCGCCGACTGCGAAACCGCCTGCAGAATGATGTTTCCCCCGGCGATGCCCTTTGCCACACCCGCGGTCTCCTCGACCAGGAACTCGCCATCCATCACCGGGATCCGCCAGTACCGTCTCTCATCCTGTTTCTTGCTTTTCTGAAAACCATCCCCGAAAAAACGCAGGTTCTTGCCGAGAGGGACCTTTTCAGTTTCTTCGGTCGATTCATTCGTCGACAGCCCGTCGTAACAGGCGGTTGTGGGGCAGGTCATCACGCACTGGCCGACGCGATTGGGCACCGCCTTGGCGAGCCCCTCGGTCGAGAAAGCAAAGAGCAGCACGCCGGCACCAGGCCGGCCGTCAGGCGTATCCTCCGGCGAGAGGTAGCGCTCCACGCCAACCTCAGCATCGCAGGCGATCACCGACGTGGCATAGCCGGAAAGTGACCGGAGTGCAGCCTCGAGCCAGTGATCATCCGCGGCCGTGACGATCAGCCGCGCATAGCGCATGCCAAAGGCTTCGGCGAACGTGTCGAGAATCGTGGTCGAACCAATCTGCATGAAAGCCTGCCGGCGCGCTGCGGCGCCTCACCGCGGAAAGAACGGTATACGGGCCATTACGAACGGCAACAAGGTAGCCGCCCATGCTCACCAAGGCAACGATTTCCACCGCGGGACAGGTCAATGACTGAAGGCCGGCCCAGGTTGGGTTGATCTTCTTTGCGTTACAGGCCAGGCAGAGAAGCTGTAGAATGACGCCCTCAAAAGGGCTCTCTGAAAAAACATCCATCTCCGCAGGAGGCAGGGTCATGAAACGCTACCTGGCGATTTTCGGATTTGTTTTTGCTGCAGCATCAGCCACCGGATCGTTTGCGGGCGAGTACCTCATCGTCGGCACGCAGGCCAACGGTGGCGGCGCCATCTACGAGGTCAATGGAGGCAACCTCACGTTTATCGATAACCTACCCGCCGTGGAGGCCGTGCCGTGGGGCGCGCGGGCCGCCTACTACCACGAGGCGGATGACACGCTCTACTTCTCCGAGGGGGATTCGCCGGCAGAGTGGAGCGTACCTCTTGGTGACCTGCTGAACCCGGAAACCAGGGCCAGGGCGAGGAGGATCAGGGGCTTTGACAACAGGGGCGGCGGAGAGGCGCATCCCGACATCTTCTTCCGGGGACCGCAGGACGGGGAGATCTATACCCACACACGCGGCGGCGGCCGCCTGTGGCGCTACAACCCCGCGAACGATACGGTCACCGACATGGGCGCCCACACCGCGGCAACGGATTCCAAGATCTACCAGGTCGTCTACGGCAACACGGTCTACACCCACAACGGAGACGACGGCTTCCGGGCGTGGGACCAGGTCGACAACGGAGACTGGTCGGCCCCCTACGACGCCGGCATCTCAGACGTACTCAAAAGCCATGCGACCGCTGTCCGCGCAGGCGATGGCATGTACTTCTCCGGCAGGAGCGGAACGATCGCCTACGGCAGCTTCGTTACCGGCGGCCCCTCGCCCGGCAGCCTGCCGAGGCTCGATCCGATCTCGCCGCTGAACAGCATGGATGTCAGCGGCGACGGCACGAAGCTGTGGATCGGCGGCTTCCAACCCCATATTTCACGAGACACCAACTATCTCGGCTACTTCGACATCAGCGGCAACCTCGACACTGCCCGCTTTACCCTGGTCGTCTCCCCCGGCAGCACGCTGCCCGGCCTCGAAGGCAATGACTGGCGAATCTCGATTGTCAGCATCGTCGAGCCCGGCCCGCAGTTTCGCCGCGGCGACTGCAACAACGATGGGGCAATCGACCTGTCCGACTCCATGTACGCGTTAAGCTGGCTGTTCCTGGGCGGCCCGGCCCCCGGCTGCTTCGCCGCGACCGACACCAACGGCGACGGAGCCGTCGACATCACCGACCCGACCTACCTCCTCAGCCACCTCTTCCTCGGCGGCCCCGCGCCGGCCGCACCGTTTTCCGCCTGCGGCACGTCGGAGCTCGAGGCGGACGAGGAGTTGGGGTGCGAAGACTCACCATGCCCCTGAAGCAGAGAAGGACCACGCCGCACAGGCTCGTTGCCAAAGCGACAAAAGCGTTCCTCCTCGTTCTGTGCCTGGCTGTCCTCCCGGTCGGATGCAGCTCGATAAGCCGGTTCCAGAACTTTCCTGAGCCACCCCAGGTCTTCGGCGGCACCCGGATGAACATCATATACCCCGATGGAATGTATATGAGACCCCTCGGAATCGCCGGAGACTTCGGCGCATTCGGCGGAAGCAGCAACGACAAGGACACCCGAAAGTGGACCCTGAAGGTGTTTGAAAACGACCGACTGGTATTCACCTCGGAACAACTCGGCAGGCGAATCAGCGAATAGCACTGAACTCACCGACCCTCAGGGCCGATGACCTACTTGATTCGCTTAAAAGTTTTGATGACCTTCGGGATAGCTTTCCCGTCCTGGTCAATCCCCGTGGCGACGCTGCGTGAGGTGTTCGCATCGACGCAGGTGAACTTGCTTGTCACGTAGTGTATCTTGCCATCGGCATGCCAGATGGTGCCCGTGAAGGTAAAGGCCGCGGCAGCCAGGAACAGCCACATGAGGAGCTTCCCGCTACGCCAACTCGTCCTCGACCGCTGCAAGCTCGACCCAGCCGCCCTGGCGGGCTGATCGCACGGCCGC
>JAKUSY010000401.1 GCA_022451445.1 Planctomycetota bacterium | reverse complement strand
ATAATCTTTTCGCATGAAACACTAATTCTGATATTCACAAGCTGCGAGAAAAATTCCACGTCGCCATTTCGGCAAGGAGAGTTCTTATGAGCAGAGTCAAGCGTAGAGATTTCCTCAAGGGGACCTTGGGCGCGGCGGCGGCCGTCAGCCTTCCCTCGATCGCGGTAGAGGGCGCAATCCTCGGAGCGAACGAGCGTTTTCGCATGGGCGTCTGCGGCCTGAACGGCCGCGGCGGCAGTCACATTGGAGGTTTCGGCGGTGACAAGCGCGTTGAGCTTGCCTGGCTGGTCGATCCCGATGAGAACGTGTTGAAGCGCCGGCTGAAAGGCCGGAAGAACTGCCAGGGCAGCGCCGATGTACGCAAGGCTCTCGAGGACAAGAGCCTCGATGCGATCAGTGTCGCGGCGCCGAATCACTGGCACTCCCTGATGACCATCTGGGCGGCCCAGGCCGGCAAGCATTGCTATGTCGAGAAGCCCGCCAGCCACGATGTGTACGAAGGCGCGGTCGCCACCGCGGCCTGGAAGAAGTACAAGGTCGTCATCCAGCACGGCACCCAGCAGCGCAGTGACGCCAGGGTGGCCGGACTCCACGACCTGATCCACAAGGGCAAGTTCGGCAAGCTGAAGATCTCCTACGGCTATTGCTGCAAGCCGCGCGGCGGCATCGGAACGAACAAGGCTGGAGAGCCTCCCAAGCACCTCGACTGGGGTCTCTGGAAAGGTCCCGCCAAGGTCAAGGAGTATCACAGCAATTACGTTCATTACAACTGGCACTGGTTCTGGGACACCGGCAACGGTGACCTGAACAACCAGGGAACCCACCAGCTCGACAGGGCGCGCTGGGCGATCGACAAGGACCAGACCCATCCCGTGCGCGCCTTCGCGCTCGGCGGCCGCTTCAACAATAAACATAACAAATGTAACAACGACGAGGGTGAGACTCCCAACTCGATGTTCGCGGCGGCCGAATATCCCAACGGACAGTGGGTGTTCTTCAACGTGCGCAACGTCAACTACAAAGGCTACCCGCGCCAGGTTGAGAACGAGTACTACTTCGAGGATGGCGGCAAGATCATCCGCGAGCGGTACTATCCCGCCGGAAGCAGCAACGCCGAGAAGATTAATATTCCGGCCGGCAAGGTAACCCCCGGCGGCAATTGGAGAAGTTTCATCTCCGCCTGTCTCGCGGGCGACCCGATGATGGCCAACGGTAATATGGAAGAGGCGCATTACGGCTGTGTGCTCGGCCATCTCATGAACAACTCGTACCGAATCGGCGAAGAGGTCCCCTTCAACGAGAAGGCCTGCAAGTTCGGCGACAATAAGGATGTCCACGAGCACTTCATGAAGCTGCACTCGATCATGAAAGATGGCTGCGGTGTTCCCGAGGACAAGGCCAAGTACATGTCCGGTCCGATGCTCGCCTTCGATCCGAAGACCGAGAGGTTCACCGGCGATCACAGCGAAGCGGCCAACAAGCTCCTGCGCGATCCGAACCGCAAGGGCTTCGAGGTTCCGGACATCGACAAGGTCTGAGCCTGATTACTGGACCGGCCGTGAGAGTTTTTTGAGCTTTCACGGCCGGTCTTTCTTTTTATCCCGCGGAAAACCAGCCTCCACGCTTCCTGCCTGCCAGGCGGGAACGGCTTGATGCGGTGCCTGGAAATTGAGCTAGAGGATTCATGAGATACGGACCGAGATGGCGCTGGGCTTTCACCGTGGTGGCCGCTGTTGTTGTCGCCTCATCGATTGCCTGTAACGCCATCCCCGGAAAGAAGGTTGCTGCCGAGGGCACGAAAGAAGCCGGGGGCGCGGCTGCCTTTCCCGCCGGCGTGGGAAAGATGTACGAGGAGCTCTCGAAGGTCATCCGGGCTCGGAACCTGCCGGCCTTCATGCCGATCTTTCATCGCGCCTTTATCTTCGAGGCCGCCGACGGCAGCGCCCTCGACCGCGGTCCGTGGCGTCGCCTGTGGATGGAGCGCTTCGAGGAGACGCGGTACGAGAAGCTGAGCTTCGAGCTCGACCGGGTTCTCAAGCAGGGAGATGCTGAGCTCTCGCTCAGGGTCCGGCGGGTGCTTGCCTGGAGAGAAACCGAGGGTGCCGAATTGCAGCTACTGGATTCGACCTTCGATGACACCTGGGTGAAGGCTGCTGAGGGCTGGCAGATCATCGTTCGCAAGGAGAGCGGGGTGCGGGCGCAGGGTGTCATTCCCCCGGCCTGGGGTGCCAGGATCGAGAGTCCCCGGATCGCCGCCCTTGCGAAAGAGCTCGCGGCGGGAAAACCGGAGAGCCTCGCCGCGTTCTGGAAGGGAATCGAAACAGGAGGCGGCCCGCTTGTCGAGGCGGTCGAGGGCAAGGACAACCTCGCCCTGGTGACGACCCTCTGGCGCGCCCGGGGCGGCGAGCTCCGGGTCCGGCTCGAGGGCGGCAAGCCGGGCAGGCAGGGTTTCAAGTCTCTCAGGCGGCTGGCGGAGACGGACCTCTGGTACCGCAGCGAACGGCTCTCGAAGAAGGCCCGGTTCACCTACAGGCTTCATGTCCAGAGGGAGGTGGCATCACCCGCCTTCGCCGGCCAGCCGAAAGAGACGCTGACGGTCGCCTCCATCGAGCTCGACTCGCTCAATCCGAAACAGGTCGATGGCGCGTCTCTTGTCGAACTCTCCGCGGCCGAGGCGTTCCCCAGGCTCGCAGCGGTCAAGGACAGGGACTCGGGAGCGCTCGAGCGGATGACTGTGCGCAGCTCGATCCTCGACGAGCGCCGCTTTGTCTCCGTCTACACGCCTCCCGGTTACGATGACTCCGACAAGGCCGCGCCTTCGAGTGCTGTTTTCCTGCTCGACCGCGGCGACTACGCCAGCCGCCGTCTCACGCGAACGGGCCTCGACAACCTCGGCGCCGAGAGGGCTGTCCGGCCGGCGGTGGTCTTCATGCTGCACAGCGAGGGTTCGAAGAGCGCCGGCCTCGAGACCACCGACAGGTTCGTGCGTTTCGTCGGCGAGGAGCTGGTCGCCTGGGCGAGGGAGAACTTCAAGCTGTCGAAAGATCCCGCCGATTACATCATCGGCGGCAACGGGGTCGGCGGCTCGATCGCCGCCTTCTGCGCTGCGGAGCATCCGGAGACCTTCGGAAGCGTACTGTGTGAAAGCGCGGATTTCTCGAGGTGCATCTCAAACGCCGATGGCGGCGGTTCGAGGTGCGTGCCGGGTCGTTTCGCCAAGCCCAGCGACACGAAGCCACGCTTCTACCTCTCCCTCGGCGATCTCGAGAGCAACGCCCTCGTCGCCAGCAACCGGCATCTCCGCGATGTCCTGCGCGCAGGCGGCTACAAGCTCAAATGGTCCCGCTTTCCCGGCAACCATAACTCCCGCACCTGGTGCGCGGCGCTCGCCGTCGGGCTCGAGGCCCTCTTGCCGGGTTCCTGAAGATCGACCGCCTGGCCCAGGGCCTTATTCTTCGGCTTCGGTTTTGCCGGTTTGAGGCGCGAGGCCACCGATTCCCTTGGGGTTCGGGCCGTACTGGTTGTCTCCAGGCTGGCTGTCTTTAATAGCCCATATGAGCAGAATCAACCCCCCAACACATGGGATAAAGGTAAAGAACCAAAACCATCCGGACTTACCGATATCGTGGAGTCTCCTGACTCCGATAGATATAGTGGGGATCAATAGTCCAAGTAAAATGATGAGAAAGATAATCACTATCGCCGGGTCCTGCGATGCTTGTGTCACCATCTCCCCCACAA
>JAKUSY010000400.1 GCA_022451445.1 Planctomycetota bacterium | reverse complement strand
CGATTCTGGGTCGTCGCACGGATCAGGAGTCCCATGCGGGTCTTGCCCATCAGGAGGTAGATCAAGAGCACCGAGAAACCGCAGAAAAAGATGATGAAGAGACGGGCCTTGGCGATGTTGAAATCCTGGAATACCTCGAAGCTGCCCACCAGCTGCAGCGGAGCGTTTACCCCGATGTTGTCCCCGAAGATCAGGCGCGCCCCCTGGATCATGGCGAGCCCGCAGGCGTAGGTCGCCAACAGCGTGTCGAGAGGACGCCCGTAGAGATGGCGCACGACAAAGAACTCGATCAGGATGCCGAAGAAGGCGGCGGTGAGAAAGGCGGCGGGAATCGCGAAGATGTAATAGTAATTCGCCGGCGTGCTCTCGGCGTGGCCGAAGATGTGCATGACCACGTAGGTCGAGTAGGCGCCCACCATCATCAGCTCTCCGTGGGCCATGTTGATCACGCCCATCAGGCCGAAAATGATCGACAAACCCAGGGCCATGAGGATGAGGACGGAGCCCGCGGAGATCCCGTTGAAGACGTGGCTCAGGTTGCGCACCTTGCCCTGGTAGCTGTCGATCGCATCGATGCTCACGCCGCATTCCTTCGCCAGCGCCGCAGACGTGTCCTCCCGCGCGGCGAGCTCCTTCAGGGCCTCGATACCCACCTCGCTGCGAATTTCTCCCAGCTCCCTGACGGCCGCGAGGACCTCTTTCTCATCGAGATCGGGAACGTTGCCGCTGATCCTGATCAGGCAGACGCCTGTCAGGGCGACCCTGTGTACCTTTTCGCTGCGCTCCGGATCGGTCGCGAGTTTTTCAAGCGCCGACAGGAAGTCGACCCGGCGGCTGTTGCCGCATTTCCGGGCCGCCTGCAGGCAGGTCAGCTCAACGGGCGAGACCAGCTTGAGCAGGTCCTCGGCCGCGAGCACATCCCTTCGCAATCGACGGGGGGCACTCACCTCTTCGAGGTCGGCCTTGGGTGCGATGGCCTGCTTTCCATCAACCAGCAGCGTCGTGCGAAGAAAATGGTCGAAGAGCCTGGCCGTCCGGTTCCCGTCATCGTCGGTATCGAATTTCTCGACAAGGACAAGCCGGTCTTTCCACCTGTAGATGCTCTGGCCTTCCCGGAAAGACCTCAGGAAGGCCGCAGCCCGAAAGTCACCCGCCTTTACGAAGTCACCGAGAGCCGCGGCCTGGGCATCGGAATCGGGGCTGGTAAGCCGACCGATGGCGTCTCGCACATCCTGAGAGACGGGGGCAGGTGGCGCCGGTGCCTTGCCCCCGACCCCACCGCTGCAGCCAGGGAGGCACAAAAAAGCGGCGAGAACAAAACCGAACAGGATGGGGTTCTTCAGGCGGAGCATCGGCTCAAAACGGGCAATCCATGCAAGAGGCCGTAGAAACAAAAAAAGAACCAGCCCGTATGAAGGCCTGGTCCACCGCACCACGAGAAAAAGAGGTGCCGGCCCCGCACCACGTGTGCAAGTGCGGGACCGGTCCAGGGGCACACAAAAAGTCTGCCAGGTGCCGCGCCCGGTTTACGGGCGCGGCATCCGACAAAACCCCACGCTCATTTTTTGGGACCTCCGGTCGGAGCCGGAACATCCCCATCAGGCCAAAGATACGCACTGTAGGAGTCCGGCGACACCAGCCCAGGCGACTGGTAGACGATCTTGAACTGACCATCTTTCAGAATCTCGCCGATGTAGACGGGCTTCAGGGTGTGCTGGTTGCTCTTATGCATCGACTTCTTACCGCCGGGGGCGTCGAACTCGAGACCGTAGACAGCAGCCCTCACCTTATCGACATCAAAGCTCTTCGCCTTCTCCACAGCGGCCTTCCAGACGTAGACGCCAAAGTAGGCCGCCTCGATCGGATCGTCCGTGACCCGCTGGGTTCCGCCGGGAAGCTTGTTGTTGGCGCAATAGGCCTTGAAATTGTTGACGAACTTCTGGTTGGAGGGTGAATCGATGCTCTGGAAATAGTTCCAGGCCGCGAGGTGTCCCACCAGCGGCGGCACGTCCATGGCGCGCAGCTCGTCTTCAGCGACCGAGAAGGCCATGATCGGGCAATCAGCCGAGGTCAGGCCCTGGTTGGCGAATTCCTTGTAGAAGGGCACGTTGCTGTCGCCATTGATGGTCGAGAGGATGCAGGCCTTGCCGCCGGCGGCGAACGCTTTGACATTACCGATGATGGTCTGGTAGTCCTGGTGATGGAAGGGAGTGTATTCCTCCTTGACGTTCTCATCCGGAACACCCTTGGCCTTCAGAAAGGCCTTCAGCACCTTGTTCGCCGTCCTGGGGAAGACATAGTCGGTCCCGAGGAGATAGAACTTCTCGCAGCCGGCTTCCTTCATCATGTACTCGGCGGCGGGAACGAGCTGCTGGTTCGGGCTCGCGGCGGTGTAGAACACGTTCAGAGACTGCTCTTCACCCTCGTACTGGACGGGGTAGAACAACAGCTGGTTGTATTCTTCGAAGACCGGCAGGCAGGACTTCCGGCTCACGGAGGTCCAGCAGCCGAAGGTCACCGCGACCTTGTGCGTGTTGATCAATTCCTTCGCCTTTTCAGCAAAGAGAGGCCAGTTGCTCGCCGGGTCGACCACAACGGGTACAATCTTCTTGCCCAGGACTCCGCCAGCGGCGTTGATTTCCTCGGCGGCCATGAGGACCACATCCCTCAGAGAGGTCTCCGAGATGGCCATGGTGCCTGAAAGAGAGTGCAGAATACCGATCTTGACGGTTCCGTCGGCCGCGGGAGCCTCCGTCTCGGCCACAGGGGCCGGAGCTTCTTTCGCCGGAGCTTCTTCCGCCGGAGCCTCTTTCGCCGGAGCCTCTTTCGCCGGAGCCTCCGCTGGCGCCGCGGGCGTGTCAGCTCCACCTGCTCCACTGTCCGCTGTTTCTTCGCCTCCGCCTCCACCTCCACATCCGTAGACGCCAAGGGCCAAACCCAAGAGGACTGCAAGGAAGATCCTCTTCATAACTAACTCCTTCCAAATAAATAGCTTACAAAACCCAAACCAATTAAACTCAACATACGCGTACCGGCATGTTGCCCCACAAAACAACGCCCCAGGGCACTTCCGGGATCACCCGGTCAGTCGCAACTCAGAACTGGAACTGGGCTCCTATTCCGAAGGTGCTACCTGCGCCCGGACCGTCGGCTTAGCCGTTAGCATCTCCATAATCAATGTAGATGCTGGCCTTGTGACCATCGATCACGTGCTGGACTCCAACGGCCCATTCATCACCACGGCCGCCATCACTGACATACCTGATGTAGGGACGAAGTCTGCCCTTCAACGGCCCGACAGACGTTTCACCATTCATCAGCAGACCGGCGAATACGGAAATCGGGTCGTCTTCGCTCTCCGAGTAGTCATACCAGGCGACATCCAGGGTCGCGGTTCCCATCTCGATGGTCTTCTCGACCAGGACATCGAGCGACAGGGAATCGTCGTGACCGCCGCCACCCGAACCGGCGCCATCCTGGAAGGAGAGGCCGATGGCGAGAATCTGCTTCTCACCATAGTAGGTGCTGGCATTGTAGTAACCAGCTTCCGGATCAAGCAGGGTCACGGTGAACCGACCAGCGAACAACAGGTCATCGCTGCCAGCGCCGGCTGCGAAGTTCTGAGTTTCGTTGCCTGGGCCAGCGTGATTGCGGCCTTCGTAGACGGAGCTCTGGTACTTGACAGCTCCGCCACCGAGTTGACCCCGAAGGGCTGCCCGATCGTCACGGCCCTGGAAAATTTCCTG
>JAKUSY010000040.1 GCA_022451445.1 Planctomycetota bacterium | reverse complement strand
GGGCGGCGAAATCAGTGGTCGCCGGATTCCCCCTGGCCTCGAGCAGGTCGTCGCGGCGCCCGAGGACCTGCCTGACCGCCCCGATATCAAGAACGAGATTAACGTTCACCTTGTATTTTGCCTCCCGGTCGGACCGCTGCGCCTCGATGCTGTCAACGATCACCCCCAGGCGGCACTGCTTCTTCTCGTACGCTCCAAGGCAGAGATCTTCGATAACCTCGCAGATCTCGCTTCGAACCTCCACCCGGAGGTCCCGGGCCAGGCCCTCCGACCCTTCCGAGTAGTCCCGCCCGTTGCTGTCGAGGATCTGGAGGTTCTCCTCCTTGATCCCGAACGCGCTGTAAACAATCTTGCGTATGGCTCCCGCCTCCTTTACGTCCAGGCGAGAGGCTGAATCCTTCATCCGCAACAGCACGACCGCGGTGGCGGGAGTGTCCTTGTCGGCGGCGAATTTCCCCTCCTTGCCGTACTTGATCACGAGATCGACAGATGTGACGCCGGGATACCAGCGGATCGCTTTCTCCACCGTGCGGCTCCTGGCCATGCGGCTCTTCTCAAGGGTATCCGTCAGCCCACCACCAAACAGACCCTGGCCTATCCCTTCTCCACTGGCCTCATCATCGACCAGGCCGTTTTCGGACGCCAGCAACAGAGCTCTCCTGTAGTCCGGACCCGGGCGAACCTCGATTTCGAACTTGCTGGCGTTGGCTCCCTGGCTGAGCTGCCACGGAATCTCCTCGGTATCGAAGCGCGCGAGAAGCTCACGCAGATCATCAGAGTTACGGCCAAGCCTGGTCTCCAGGAGAACCTGCCAGGTCTCCGATGTCCCGGCCGCATAGGTCCAGACGATGCCGACAAGCCCCACCGTGATAATGATCACGGCGGCCAGCCGCTGCGCCTTGCTCCAATTCCTCCACAGATTCCTCACGTTTTCCTGCTCAGTCCCCTGACCCGGTTTTCATAGCCAGCCGATGGAGCCGGCGATCCGTTTTTCCCGGTGGTCACCGGGAAAAAGAAAGGAAAAGGAAATAACATTGGACAGGCACGGCAGTTAACTGACCGGGCTCGTCCTCCCCTCTGCATTATTTCCTTTTCCAAATTCCGTCCTTCGAGACTCGCAAAACGGCCGCTCCTGGCCGCGGCGAACCTCATAATCTCCTGACCGGTAGAGGGGTTAGGTTTCTTTCTCTTCACTTCCTGAGCGTACGGCAACTCCATCGCTGCCGTACCCCAAGGGCGTCCGAACATCCGAAAATGTCCGTCCCCAGTCAGGTGGAGCCGAATATAAAAATTGGTTTATAAAATGTAAAGCACATTTTCGGAATTTGATATGATCCAACCTATTTGGATTATTATAGTTACGATTTTTAGAGCCCCTGTCTGAATCGTACTTTTCAGAAGCACAATAGAGTGTTGTTTAGGGGAAAACACCCCACTATCCCTTGTTATTCGAGCCCCTGGGGCCGAGTGGAGTCCATCAAAACCGGGCTGAACTCGGAATCGGCGCTGCAAAAAAAATGATCGGCCCAGTGGGCCTCAAGAAAGCGCCGAGGGGAGAAACCCTCTCGCCCCCCCTCGCACTCAAGCTGAGACCGCGACTCTCAGCTTTGGAGGATGTTGACGATTTCCCTGAGACTCTTCCCCTCCTCCTTGAGCTTCAGGATCCGCTCGATTCGGGAAAAGACCTTCTCGCTGTACAAACGGTGGCCGGACTCTGTACGCTCAGCTTCTGTAATCAAACCGAAGGTCGTATAGTTATGGATGGTCTGACGCGTGAGGCCGGTGTACCTCATCACCTCACCGATCTTGTAGAGCTTCTTTGGTATCACCGGGTGTCGTTCCGACGGGGGAGCTGGTTTTGAGAAGACGCCTGTGGACTTCCCTTTGTTCAAATGACTTTAGCCGATGGGCGCCGGGAGAATAAACCCCTTACTGGAGTACTGTTGAACTGTGAATAAAAAAATCAAAAAGAAGATCGAGGTCCTGAGAAAAAAGCTCGACGGCCTCAGGAGGCAGCTCGCCGGAGCGAAAAAGCAGACCGATGAGCCTGGAGAGGTGGAACGCCTGAGCGTGGAGGTCGAGCAGGTAGAGAGCTCCCTCGCCGAGCTCAAGAACGGCTGACGGAAACAAACCCATGAGAGACCTCTCCCTGCTGGAGCAGAGAAAGATCGAAGCGAGGATCCTCGCCCCGATCATCGAAGCCTTCGAGGCGGAGTTCGGCAGAAAACGTACGCGCGCCCTCGTTGGCGAGGTGATCAAAAAGATCGCGCACCGCCACGGTGAGGCCATCAGGGAAGAGCTCGATGGTACGCCCATGGAGAAAGTCGCCGCCCTGCTGCCGCGCTTCAACGAAGCCGACGCGCTGGAAATCGATGTCCTCAAACAGGATGATTCCTGCCTTGAATTCAACGTTACCCGTTGCCGCTTCGCCGAGTTCTACGAGGAGCTCGGGATTCCCGAACTGGGCTTTCTCCTCTCCTGCAACAGAGACTTCGCCTTGAGCGAAGGCATCAGCCCCGAGCTGAAACTTGAGCGTTCGCAGACCATCATGGAGGGAGCCCCCCACTGCGATTTTCGCTTCCGGATAAAAGAAGCTCCTGCGGATCAACAGGACTGAGAGAAAACTTCATGTCTTTCGCCCACTTCACCCTCGCCACCAGGGACCCCCGGAAAACCGGGAGCTTCTTCGAAGCCACACTGGGCTACAAACCGGTAGAGACCCCGGACAACTCTCCGCACGACCTCTGCTGGCTGGAGATCGGCCCCGGGCAGCAGATGCACCTGGTGCGGATCGACGATTTTGAGATCTCGGCGCATGAGAAAGAATTCGGCCGCCACATCGCGGTATTCCATGACCTCGATGACTTCGAGAGACTCAGGCAGCGTCTCGCTGAAAATGGAGCCCGCCTGATCGAGCCGCTGCGCGAAACCCCGCACCAGCGCTTCTTCTTCGAGACCCCCGAAGGCTATGTCTTCGAGGTGATTGAAAGACCTAATTAAGATCCTGCCGAGCCCGGCTGTAAGCCTCGAAAAGCTCCGCCGCGTAGGTGACGTAGTCGAAGTCGATGTCGGAGGCGATGGTCTGGATGACCGCCCACAGGGTCTCTCGCAGCAGGGAAACGGCCTTGAGAATACGAACCTCCCTGGCAACCGCGGCGTCCTCCCTGCCGAAATACGCCGACAACAGCAGCACCTCCTCCTCACGCTCCAGGCCACAATTGCCGCAGACGCCGGCTAGGTCGAAGAGCGGATTGCCCATGCCGCCGTACTCCCAGTCCACCAGCCACAGGCGGTCTCCATCATCGAGAATATTCGCCGCCAGCACATCGTTGTGGCAGAGGGCCGGCCTGAACGGACTGATCTCCTCGGAAAGCCAGATCATATCCTCCAGCACGCTGTCGATAGTTTCCGGCAAGCGGGCTCCGAGCTCACGTGCATTGCCGACATAGGTCCGGACAGTCTGGAAAGGACAGAAGTAGAGCATCTCCCCGCTGAGGCTGTCACGGGATCCATGCAGATGGCGCAACACCTGGGCGAGTCGCCGGAGCGCCGCCGCCTCACGCACATCGGAATCTGCCAGGGTTTGAGCCTCGATGAACTCGCTCACCAGGATCCCCTCCTCGTGGTAGACGATCTCCGGGGCGATGCCGAGAGCCGCCGCGGCCCCCTGGCAGGCCACCTCGTTGCGACGGTCGATGCCGAGGACCCTGTGGTCTTCGCAGACCCGGGCCATACGGTTCCCGGCGGCGGAGACCACCTTGTAGTTGCGGTTGGTGATTCCACCGGGCAGCTCCTCGAGCTCAACGCTCGAATCCCAGCAGGGGAGGGAGAGAATCCTCTCTTTACTCATCGCCCCCAGGCCTCCCGGATCCTGGCGACGCCGGGCGGCTGCGCCCCTCACTCCTGAAGCGGTCGAGCAGCTCCGTGAGCTCCTCGACGATCTTCGGCTTCTCGCGATAGAGGTTTTTCGTCTCAGCCGGATCTTCCCGCAGGTTGTAGAGCTGGCCCACGGCCCCTCCCGCTCCGGGTTTCTCCCTGCGCGGCTTGCTGAAGCCTCCCGAGCCAAGCTGCGGTATCAGCTTCCAGTCCCCCTGCCGGACACTGAGGACACGGCCGGAGGACTGCAGCACGAGCGCCTCCCTGCCGGACACCTTCGGTCCGCGTCCAAGCAGCACGGAGGAGATGTCGAAGCTGTCGAGACCATCCCCGCTGGCCAGCTTCTCACCGACGATCGCCGCGAAGGTGGCGAGCATGTCCGTATGGCAGATCGTCGCCTCACTAACTGCGCCCGCGGGAACCCGTCCGGGCCACCTGGCGATAAAGGGCATGCGGTGCCCTCCTTCCCAGGTGTCCCCCTTCATGCCCCTGAAATGACCGGTTGAGCGATGGCCGTATTTTTCCTCATCGGCGTCGTACCAGACCGGCCCGTTGTCGGAGGTGAAGATCACCAGCGTGTTTTCAGCCTGGGCGGTTTTATCGAGAGCTTCGAGGACCTTTCCGATGCCATGGTCCATGTGCTCGATGAGGGCGACCAGCTTCGCTCGCTTATTGTTGATTCCAGGCTCCCTCTTCGTGACTTTTTCGATCCATTCTTTCGGGGGCTGGATCGGGGTGTGGGGAGCGTTGTAGGCGAGATAGAGGCAGAAGGGCTCCTTCTTTCCCTTCCTGGAGCGGATGTAATCGACTGCCCAGTCGGAGAACAGGTTGGTTGCATGTCCCTTGGGGTCGATGGCTTCACGTCCCTTGCGCATGTAGTTATTTCCATGGCGGCGATGGTTGTAGTAGTCGTCCATCATGTCGCCGAGGAAGCCGTGGAAGAAATCGAAGCCGCGCGAGAGGGGATGGTTTTCTTCCTTGAGGCCTAGGTGCCACTTGCCGACGAGGGCGCTGTGATAGCCTGCCTTCTTGAGCAGCACGGGAAGGAGCTTCGCATCCTGGCGCAGATAGCCCCAATTGTTTGCCGCATGCGTTCGGATGACCCCGGGAACTCCGGCCATCGCCGGGTACCTTCCGCTCAGGAGCGATGCCCTCGTCGGCGAGCAGACCGGGCAGTTGGCGTAGAAGTTCTCGAAGCGCATTCCCCTGGCGCCGATCCCATCGACATTCGGAGTCCTGATGTCCTACCCCCCGTAGCTCGACAGGTCCCCATAGCCGAGGTCATCGGCCAGGATGATGAGGATATTCGGGCGATCCGCCGCGAGCGCGGCCGCAGAGCACAGCAGCAGGACGGCCAGGCTTTCCACGAAGGTTTTCAGCGGCAGGCGCTTCTTTTTCGGGACCGCCATCTCAGGCGCGCTTCGCCCACTCGGATTTCATGAAATCCAGGGAGTCCCTTGCCAATTGCTCCTCGCTCTCGTACATGCGGCGCCAGATCTTGGTGGCGGCGGCGAGCTCGGGCAGGGCGAGTCCGAAGGCTTCGACCATCATCCAGCCGTCGTAGCCCGTTTCCTTGAGGGTGTCGAAGGTCGTATCCCAGTCGACGTGGCCGGTGCCGGGCGTCGAGCGGTCGTTCTCGGAGATGTGCACGTGGACGGTGTGCTCACTGCAGGCGCGGATGGCGTCGGCGATGCTCTGCTCCTCGATATTGGCGTGGAACGTGTCGTACATCATCCTGCAGTTGGGATGGTCGACGGCCTCGATGAAGCGGGCGGTATCCGCCGCGGTGTTGATGAAATAGCATTCGAACCGGTTGAGGTACTCGACCGCGAGGGTCACGCCGCAGGTCTCGGCATGTTCGGCCACGGCTCGCATGCTCTCGGCTCCCCAGCCCAGCTCGTCGGGTGTGGGGCCGGCGCCGCTGAAGACGCCGAGCGCGGAGTGGAAAGGTCCGCACAGGAAGCCGGCTCCCAGGGCCTGGCAGCAGTCGAGCGCCTGCTTGTTGAGATCCACGCCGGCCGCTCTCACCGAGGCGTCCGGGCTGATGGGGTTGTCTTCCTCGTTGCGGACGGTCACGGCTGTTCGCTCGAGTTCGAGCTCATCGAGCTTCTTTCCGAGGGCGGCGCATTGGGCGACATCGTAGGCGAAGAGAGGGATCTCCACTCCGTCGAAGCCGGTCTCTTTCAGCATCTCGAGCACCGGGTAGTGCTCCTCCTCGATGCCCCCGCTCCACAGCAACAGGTTCATGCCAAATTTCATCGTCTTGTCTCTCCGAGCTCGTGAGTTTCTGGTTTCTACCGGTTCCGGGCGGCCTCTCCGCATCCGGGAACTGCATAGTTAACTACGAACGCCGCTTTCATGGCTACTGCGATTTTTCCAGGCAGGGCCGCAGCGGCAGCTTCAGACGGTCTCTTCCGGTTCGGAGAGGAGCTCGTGAAGCTGTCCGGCGGAGAGGCCGAGCTTCTCGACGTAGTGGGTGTGGCAGGACGGCAGGTAGAGCTCTTCGCAGCCGAGGGTTCGCGAAGGCCCATCGAGAGTCGGCTTGCCATCGACCGACTTGAGGTTGAAGACTGCCTTTCGATTGCAGTAGGCGCAGGTGGTCTTGAGCTCTTCGATGCTGTCGGCAAGCTCGAGGAGTCGCCGGCTTCCCTCGAAGAGCCGTGTACGGAAGTCGTTGCGCAGGCCGTAGCAGATCACCGGTATGTCCCTGGCCGCCGTGATCTCACGCAGCTGATCGATGACGAATGCCGAGACGAATTGGGCCTCGTCCACCAGGATGCAGTGGCAGGAGTCGAAGAGGGTCGACGGCAGCCCGGTTTCGGGCTCGAGCAGGAGGGCGGCCTGGCGGTCGAGCCCCGCCCTCGATGCGACACGGGAGGTGCCGAAGCGCGTATCCACAGCCGGCTTGAGGACGACAACCCGCTTGCCCTGGCGCTCGTAGTTGTGGGCGACGGCCAGCAGGTTGAGTGTCTTGGCGCTGCCGACGGTGCCATAGCGGAAATAGAGTTTTGCCATCTTTTCTCCAGGCCCGTGAAGGTGGGCTTAAAACTCTATCCTTCACTCCACCGGGGGCGCAAGGAAATAGCCTGCCGGCTCAGCCGCAGGAGGGATGGCGTTCGCAGTCATCCCTGTCGGGGTCGATGCCGCAGTCGGGGAAGGGAGCGGGAGGGGCCTCCCTGCCGAGGAAGAGGAATCCCAGCAGGCTGATGCCATCGGTGATGTCGATGTTGCCGTCCCTGTTGGCATCGCCGGTCTGCGTACAGCTCGAGTCGGGGTTTCCGAGGAAGAGGAAGTTCAGGAGGGCTATGGCGTCGGTGATCGAGAGGGCGCCGTCGGTGTCAAAATCTCCACGCACGAAGAGCGTCGAGCCGTCCCCCGCGCCCCCGGCGTCGATGAAGAGTACGAGGCCATCATGGTCCGAGGCGCCCAGGGGTGTCGTCGGGTCGCCGCTCCTGCCGGCGGGCGCATCCGCGTTGGAGCGGCCGTATTGCGCTCCCCTGGTGAGCTTCTCAAGCGCGGCGGAGGTGAGGATGTGGTCGACCGCCTGGGCAGTGCCGAGGTTGACGGTCGAGTAGCGCTCGGACGCCTCCATGGAGAGGACCTGGTTTCTCAGCGGCGGCTCCACGAGGGTCTCTCCCGGCAGCAGGGCGTTGCCTTCTTCTTCCAGTCCGCTGATGATTCCCAGGACGTCGACGTAACCATCGGTGAACTCGAAGGCGTTGAGGTCACCGGCGACCACCAGGTTTACGGCCGGGTCCTCCTCCTGGAGGTCCTGGATGACCTGCGCCACGAACCGGGCCTGGGCGAGCCTCTTGCGCCTGACGAAGTTGCCCTGCGCCGGATCTTCGATATTGAGCAGGGAGCGGAGATGGAGGTTGAGCACGGTCAGCGGGAGGGGCTCAGCCGCTCCCAGGTAATGGCCTCTCAGGAGCTGGGGCGGACGGGAGAAGGTCTGCAGGTCCCGTCCCCCGAAGCGGAAGGTCGCCTCGAAGCCCAATTGCCCGACGCTCTCGACCTCTATGCTGTCGCTCACCAGCAGCCCGTTGTTGCGGCCGCCGGGATCGCTGCCGCTCTCGAGGTAGGGAGTGTAGCGCGCGGTGTCGTCATCCAGCAGCAGCCGGTCGGCGAGGCCCTGGAGAACGGCGAGGTTCTCGGCCTCCTGGACGCAGAGTATGTCGGGTTTTCTGAGCACCTCCCGGATGGCGAGGGAGTGCTTGGCGATGCGGAGCTCCTCTTGCGCCGCGTCGGGGACAGCTTCCTCGAGGAGGGGGTCATCGAGTGAATCCATGAATTGATAGAGATTGAGGGTGGCTATGGTGAGCTCTCCAGGCTCCCTGGCCCTGACGGGCACGGTCTCGGTATTGTCATCGAGTATGAGAAGCTCCGGGTGGAGACGATAGCGTCCGTAGCGAAAGGCTATCGGCCCGCGGCAGAGCTTGATCACGGCGCCGGGCGCCGGATCGACGTCTTCGAGCCCCAGGGCATCGGGGTCGAGCTCGAAGATCTCCGGATTTCCATCCCAGACGGGCAGGTTCGGTTCTCCAGGAAAACGGATCCCGGGCTCACGGTAGGGTCTTTGCCTCGCGGCCACGACGAGGCAGTTGCCGTAGCGGTCAAGGGGACTGACCACCGTGCCGTAGAACTCGACCCGCATGTTTTCAAAGCGCTCCAGCTCATTTTCCGGTTGGGGTCTCTGTGGTGAGGGCAGAGCGTCGTGAAAGATAACGGGATCGGGTAGCTCCTGGGCCGTGAGGCTGGTGGTGATGCGGGGATTGGTGAGCTCCGTCCATTCAAAGAATTCCTGTACGGTGCCGACGACATCGACCAGGTCGCCGGCCTGGACAGTCGGGGGAGACTCGGTGTAGACGAAGATTCCATCGGAGGTCTCAGGATCGCCGTCACCTCTCTCATCGGGGGTCTGGAGGAAGAAGCCGTTCCAGATTACGCCCGTTACCAGGTTGTCGGTAGTCAGGACGTTTTCTCCTTCCAGCGGGGAGGACATGCCGGGACCCTGGATCTCCCAGATCTCGATGCCATCGGGGATGCCGGCCTCCTCCGGGCAGCCCGTGAAGCGGCTTCCATCCAGGAGCGTGCCGGGGGAAAAGCTCACGCCGCCGCTGCCGTCAGCTTCCGAATGCAGCAGGAAGTCTCCCTCGGTGTCGGGGGAGCGGACGAGGGATTGGCCGCCGGCGGCAGCGGCCCCGTAGGTGACCCGGGCGAGAGTCTCGCCGGCTTCGCTGGAGAAGGAGACGGTGTCGCCCTCATCATCGAGGTCGAGCGAGCCCGAGGAGGCTGGCTGGACCAGGACGCCGCTTTCGGGTAGGTCCGCGCCGCCTCCCGCGAAGACCACCACGGCGCAATTGTCGGCCACCAGGGTTCCGGGCAGGAAGAGGTGGCGGACGGTTGTTCCATCGGAGAGCGCCCAATTGGAGATATCCCGCTCGGCGCCCGTGAGATTCACGACCTCGATAAATTCATCATTTGCCGCCTCGCTGATCCCATCTCCGTTCGCATCTCCTTCGCCGGGATCTGGAGCGGGGTGGATCTCGTTGATGACCCATCCCGAGGGTGGCGGCGGTGGTGGTCCTTCCGGGCAGCCTTCGAAGACGGTTCCATCGGTTTTCGCTCCGGGGGACATGGGTGCGCCGCCGGAGGCGTTCGCTTCAGAGTGCTGTGTCCAGGTCCCGTCGAGGTCCGGGTCGAGCGTGAGCGACTGGTCGTTGTTTCCCTCGGGCCCGTAGGAGACGGCCGCGATCTCTATTCCGGTGGTCGTGCTGAGGGTCAGGGTGTCGCCGCTGGTGGTGAGAGCCAGTGTCCCCGAGCTCGAAGCCAGCCGCAGCACCCCGCTGTTCGAAGGGCCGAGCGGGCCGCCGCCGAAGATCACCACCGCGCAGCCATCGGCAACCAGAGAGCCCTCCGGAAAGACGTGACGAATTCGCACCAGGTCGGAGATGGTCCAGCCGCTGATGTCCGCATCGGCTCCGGAGAGATTGACGAGCTCGAGGAACTCGTCCTCTATGGGGTCGGAGTTGCCGTTGTTGTTGGAATCGTTGACCCTGCCGGGGTCCGCGAGGATCTCGTTGAAAACCCATTGGGAGCCGGCATCTGAGCGGGCGCAGGTCATCAATGCAATAACCATGAAACCGCAGCCAAGGACCGCCTTTGTGATCATCATTCGAACCTCGCCGGGAAACCAGGGGTGTTACAAACCAGGGCCCACTCAGCAAGTGATGATAGATTCCTGAGCCAAGATCTTGCAAGCTATTCACATCGGAAATCCGCTTTGCCGGTGGGTCTTGACCGCCGCCCTTTTTTTCGTTCTCGTGAGAGTTCAAGTGTCAGAAAACAACAGGATACCAACCATCAATCTCGAGGATTTCACCTCGGATGAGCCCGGGCGCCGGGGACACTTTACCCGGACCTTCGGAGAGGGCCTGCTCGACTGTGGGTTCATCAAGCTCGAGGGGCACGGGGTGGATCCTTCTCTCATCAGGCAGGGTTATGATGCGTTCGAGAGTTTTTTCTCTTTCGATGAAGAGACAAAGAAACAATACGCCGGGAGCGAAGCCGGCGCCCGTGGATATACGCCCTTCGGCATCGAGCACGCCAAGGATTACGATAAGCCCGATCTCAAGGAGTTCTGGCAGGTTGGGCAGGATCTTCCCGAGGGGCATCCATACCGGGCTGAATATTCCCGCAATGTCTGGCCGACGGAGATCCCGGAATTCCAGCGGCACGCCCAGGAGATCTTTCGTCGACTCGAGGATTGCGCCCGCATGCTGCTCGAGAGCCTTGCCGAGTTCTTTGAGCTGCCGGCGGGAACCTTCTCGGACATGATCGTCGATGGAAACCACGTGCTTCGGATCATCCACTACCCGCCGTTGTCCGGCGAGGTGGATCCGGCGGCCTTCCGCTCCGCTCCCCATGAGGACATCAACCTCATCACGCTTCTTTGCGAGGCGACCCAGGGGGGACTCGAGATTCTCACGCGCGAGGACGAGTGGATCCCCGTCGAGGCGAAATCCGGCCAGATTGTCGTCGACAGCGGCGATATGATCGCCCGGGTAACGAACGGGATCGTCCCCGCCACGACCCATCGCGTCTCCAATCCGAAACGTGCCGTGAACGAGTCGCGCTACTCGATTCCCTTCTTCGTGCATCCTTTTTCAGCATGCGATCTGACGGTCATGGACAGGTTCGTGAGCGAAGATCGGCCGCCTCGTTTTGAGCCCATAGCCGCCGGCGAGTATCTCCAAGAGCGCCTGCGTGAGATCGGGCTGAAGGGTTGATGCAGCAGATGTCGGATATTCGCTCAATTCCCGAGGTTGCCGGACTCGATTCCTCCGGGGGAGTGATTCGCCTCTCTCCGGAGCTGGACGTGCCGCTCACCGAGCGGGTGCGGGATCTCATCGATTGCCCTGAGTTCCGCCGCCTGTCGGGGATTCCGCAGCTTGGGCTTGTTTCCCTGGTCTATCCGGCCGCCACCCACAGCCGGTTTGAGCACTCTCTTGGAGTCTATCGGCTCGCGCTGCTTTTTCTCAGGCATCTCTCGCACAACGAGCGATTCTCTGAATTGATCAGCAGGGAGCAGGCGGAGCTTTTCATCGCCGCGGCCCTGCTGCACGATATCGGCCACTGGCCCTTCTGCCACCCCATCGAGGATATCCGGATCGATGGGGTGCCGAGACACGAGGCCTTCGCCGCCGGCTTCCTGCTCGATGGCGAATTGGGGAATTGTCTCAAGAGGGACTGGGGGATCGAGCCCCAGGTCCTGCTGGACCTGCTCTCAGGCAAAGCCGCCACGCCGGGGGAGCGCATTCTTTCGAGCATGCTCTCGGGGCCTATCGATATTGACAAGCTCGACTACCTGATGCGTGACAGCTTCCATGCCGGTGTTCCCTATGGACGCAACTACGATCAGGGGCGGCTGATCGGGAGCCTGTGCCTGAACGAGGCAGGCGATGGCCTGGCCATCACGCAGAAGGGGAAGACGGCGGCTGAGATGATGGTCTTCGCGCGCTATGTGATGTTCAGCGAGGTCTACTGGCATCATGGAGTCCGCTCCGCCACCGCGATGCTGCAGCGGGCCTTCTACCTGCTCCACGCGGATATCGCCAAGGACGAGGTCTTCCGCCTCTCCCAGGACGGGATGATTACCCAGATGCGTAACGTGGCGAGACAGCCCGCGGCCCGGGAGCTCCTGGACGGTCTCTTCGGGCATCGGCGCACCCTCTATAAGAGGCTGGCGCAGTTCAGCTATTATGAGAGCAGCACGGTCTACGAGCAGGTGGCCCGCCGCTCCTACGACTGGCTTGTGAGCTGTTCCGATGAGCTGGCCCGGGTGCTGGGCAGCCGTATCGGCGGGGAGGTCCACGGTCACGAGGTATTGATCGACGCGCCCCCGGTGGAGAAGGAGGTCGAGTTCAAGATTGACGTCCTCGACCAGAAGAACGGGACCTACAGGCCGCTGGAGGAGGTCTCGCCGGTGGTGCGCACCCTGGCGCACGAGCAATTCGATGATTTCGTCAAGCGGGTCAGGGTCTTTATCCATCCACGCCATTCGAGGGGGTGGGGAGAAGTCGATGATCTTTCGGAGTTGCTGCTGGAGGCCGCCGCCAGGGCGGACTCTCGTTCGGAAAACCAGGTAGCACAGGGGAGGTAGGAATCATGGAACAGAAGCTCATCAGCCTGCTTGGACTGTTCGCGATGATGACACTCGCCTGGTATATGAGCTCCAATCCCAGCAAGGTGTCGCTGAGGGTCGTCGTGGGCGGTGTTGTGCTGCAGTTTT
>JAKUSY010000004.1:9697-29765 GCA_022451445.1 Planctomycetota bacterium | reverse complement strand
AAAGCCGAAGGCTGCCAAAAAAACGCCCGCGGCCGCCACCGGCTCCAAAGACAAGAGCGAGCCCGAGCAGAAATCGGCCCCGGCCACTGGTGGCCGAAAGAAAAAGGTCCGGCGCTTCTTCCCAACCAATGAGTACAGCTCGGGCGGAGGACGTTTCTCCGGCAAGAATCGCAGATCGAGCCGGAGAGGCGGCACGACACCGGCTGAACGGAAGAAGGCAGTAGAGTTCAAAGCTCCCGAAAAAATTGAGGTCTCTGTTCCCCTGGCGCTGAAAGATCTCTCCTCGGCCCTGGGAATGAAAGCCCAAGTCCTCATCAAGACTCTCTTCAAGCTGGGCAAGCCGGTGACCATCAACGACTTCCTCGATGAAGAACTCATCCTAGAGGTCTGCGTCGAGATCGGCACTGAGGTCGATTTCAAAAAGAAAGAGGAAGACGAGGAAGAGCTGCTCAAGGCACTGGAGGAGGCCGCCAGCACCGATGGGGAAGAGAGCCCCAAGGCTCCCGACGTGACCTTCCTCGGCCATGTCGACCACGGCAAGACCTCTCTCCTGGACAAGATACGTAAAACCCAGGTCACCTCCCGGGAGCATGGAGGAATCACCCAGCACCTTGGCGCCTATCGTGTCGACCGTGACGGCGTGAAGGTCACCTTCATCGACACTCCGGGCCACAAAGCATTCACGGAGATGCGCGCACGCGGCGCCAACGTCACAGATGTCGCGGTGCTGGTGGTCGCTGCAGATGACGGGCCGATGCCGCAGACTGAGGAAGCCATCAACCATGCCCGCGCCGCCGAGGTCCCCATCATTGTCGCGATCAACAAGATTGACCTGAACAGCGCGAATCCACAGCGCTGTAAGGAGCAGCTCTCAGGGCTGGGCCTCAACCCTGTAGACTGGGGAGGCGAAACCGAGATGGTCGAGGTCTCCGCCGAGACCGGCGAAGGACTGGACAATCTTCTCGAGACCCTCAGCCTGGAATCCGAGATTCTCGAGCTCAAAGCCAACCCGCAGCGTTCCGCACTCGGTATCGTACTCGAAGCGGAATCGACCACTCACCGCGGCGTCCTCACCACTGTCCTCATCAAGGACGGGACCTTGAAACACGGCGACTGTGTGCTCGCCGGAGCATGCTACGGCCGCGTCCGCGACCTCTTCGTAAACGGTGAAGACACGGTTGAAGAAGCCGGTCCATCGGTGCCCGTCACCATAGTCGGACTCAACGCGGTCCCCGATGCCGGCGACAAACTCTATGTCCTCGAAAGTGAAAAGCAGGCGCGCCAGATTGCCGAGACGAGAGCGCGCAAGAGGCGTGAGATGGAGCAGGCTGAAAAGTCCAGCGGCAAGAGACGCTCCCTGCTCGACCTTGTCGAGAAAGTCGGTGGAGGAGAGACCGTAGAGCTCAATCTCATCATCAAGGCCGACGTACGCGGTTCCATCGAGGCGCTGCGAAACTCCCTGGTAGGACTCTCCACCGATGAGGTAAAGATCGAAATCATTCACGCCGCCGTAGGCGCGGTCAGCCAGGAAGACGTACAGCTGGCATCCGCCTCCGATGCCGTCATCATCGGCTTCCACGTGGTCGCCGACGACCGTGCGCGGGCGGTAGCTGAGGAGGCTGGAGTCGAGGTCCGCTACTACAAGGTGATCTACGAGGTGGTCGATGACATCCGCGCTGCCATGGAGGCCCGGCTCGCTCCCGAAGAGATCGAAGAAGAACACGGGAGAGCGGAAATCCGGCAGATATTCAAAGCCTCGAAGCTCGGTAATATCGCCGGCTGCATAGTCAAGGAAGGCAAGATCCTTCGTAACGACAAGATACGCCTGCTCCGGGATAATGTCGTAATCCACGAGGGCTCGATCGCCAACCTCAAGCGCCTGAAAGACGACGCCAGAGAGGTGAAAGAAGGGTTCGAGTGCGGAATCAAGCTGAAAGGCTATGAGGACATCAAACCGGAAGATGTGATCGTAGCCTACGCGATCACCCACAAGGCGCGCACCCTCGATGGGATAGCCGGGGCTTCCTAGATCCAGCCCGCCACAAGCCGAACCCGCATACCACAAAATGCCTCCCCGACACGCCCAGAAAATAGCCAGCCGGATCAAGTTCATTGTCAGCCACGTGGTCCAGCAGGAGTTGAACGATCCACGCCTGGGCTTCGTGACGATCCTCGATGTCGAGATGAGTTCCGACCTGCGAGAAGCGAAAATCCGCTTCTCGGTGCTCGGCCCCCAGGGCGACAAGGCAAAGTCTCTCCGCGCCATCGAATCGTCCGCCGGCTTCATTCAGAAAAGGGTCGGAAAGAACCTCAACCTCCGGAACGTTCCCCTGCTTCAATTCGTTCTCGATGAACACGATGACCGTATGTCTCGAATCGAAGAGATCCTCGCCATGGATCGCGAGGACGAGGATGAAACCGAACCTCCGCAGGAATGAAGGCGCTCAGGTGGCTAACCTGTCTCGTCCCGCCGCCTTCGCCTTGTAGAGAGCCTCGTCCGCCCGGCGCAGAAGAGACTCCACATCCTCTTCCGGCAGGAGGGTGGCCCCTCCAAGGCTGGTGGTAACCGGGATTGTTTCAACGGAGGCTTCCTTCCGCGGCAGCTCAAACCGATGCGCTCTGAGCTCGGCGATCAACTTGCAGGCGGCGAAAACCGTCATCTCGAGATCCGTCTCCGGCAGGAGCCAGACGAATTCGTCTCCCCCGTACCTTCCAAGCACATCCGCATTTCGAATATTCCGGCGAAAAAGCGAACCCAATTCCCGCAGTACCCGATCGCCCGCGAGATGACCGTGCTCGTCATTGCCCTCTTTAAAATTATCGACATCGATAAAGCCGAGGGAGAGCGCCCGGTCGTAACGAACCGCTCTCTCAACCTCAGCCTCGACTCTCTGGAGATAGAAGCTCCGGGTGTAAACCCCGGTGAGGACATCTACAGTCGATTGTCTCTTGAGCTCCCGGTTGAGACGAAGGTTGTCGATCAGCATGGAGACAACCTCGCCAATCCTCGTGAGCATATCCCGGCGCCACTCCACGGAGGAATCCAATCCCTCAAAGAAGGTCTTCTCCCGCTCATGCTGGACAACCTCCAGGAGACCCAGCAGCTGCCCGCGGCTGCGCAACGCAACCAATAGCTCGTTGTCGCCGTCAACGGAACCGCCCTCGCCTTTTTCTTCCGCCGCAAGCCAGCGGCCATAGCGGCTGTCCCCATCGATCGAAAATACCTTCTTCCCGCGCTCGATCGTAGAGCACGCGGTATGAAGGCAGTCTTCTTCAAGCAGGAGGAGGCTGGCATCACGGAAACCCATGCCCTCATCGGAGGTCAGGATCTCCACGGCCTCACTGAAAAGCTCCGCCTCATTTTCCAGGTCGAGAAGGCCGGTGGTCAGATCAAGGATAGACTTGATCTTTCCGTTCAATTCGTACATCCGCAGCGAAGCCTGGAGCGCCTTGGTCGCACGCAGTTTCTGCAGTTGGGCCTGCTCCTTCCAGTCCATGGAGTCCGGCCGCAACTCACTCACCTCGCCTGCGGAGACAAAACTCTCTTTGCTCATCTTCAGTCCAGCCCGGTCAACTGCCGATTTCCCTGCCCAATATACATAGAAGTATACAACAAGGTCCTCGATGCAGGCCGGGGAGCGTAAATCGGCCATGGGACTTGGATAGAGGCGGGTAATAATGCTATAAGTAGCCCTATGTCTGATATTTACAGGGAAATATCAAAACTGCTCGCGGAAGGTCAAAGAGGGGCGCTGGCAACCGTTATCGGTGCCAGCGGTTCCACCCCGGGCAAGGAATCCGCCAAGATGTTGATACGTGAAGATGGAACGATCTTCGGAACCATCGGCGGTGGCTGCACTGAGGCCGATGTCTGGGCCCTGGCGCGCGAAGCGATCGAGAGGGATGTCCCTATTCGCAGGGACTTCGAGCTCACGCCGAAAACCGCCGAGGAAGAAGGACTCGCCTGTGGAGGAATCGTCGAAATCTTCATCGAACCGCTGGGCCGTCCGGTGGTCCATATTTTCGGAGCAGGACATATAGCCCGACAGCTGGCTCCCCTGGTAAACCTGGTAGGAATGAAATGCGTAATTATCGACGACAGGCCCCAATTCGCTGATTCAGAGCATTTCCCGCCAGACAGCCAAGTCCTGGTAGCTGGCTTCGAGGACTGCTTCGAGCGGCTGAACATCTCCCCCGCCTCCTTCATCGTGATCGTCACCAGGGGACATAAATACGACCACCTGGTACTGTCGGAAGCCATCAGAACCTCGGCCGGCTACATCGGTCTTATCGGCAGCAAGCCCAAGATAGCCCGGATCTACAAGATGCTACGCGAAGAGGGAATCTCCCAGGAGAGCCTGGATGAAATCCATGCCCCTATCGGACTGGACATTGGAAGTAGAACTCCTGAGGAGATCGCGGTGAGCATCGCAGCGGAATTGGTTGCTCATCGTAGAAAAGCTTACCTCAAAGGAAAAGGCCGGCGACTGGGCAAGGCCGATCAGTCAACTATCGCCTGAATAAAGGTTTATGAATCCAGTTCCAGAAACTTCCCAGCCGCTAACAGGAACGACCCCATCCCCACGAAGCGACTGGCAGTCAACTTAACCTATTAAATCCCAAGGATTAATAAATACGGCAGGTGACGATTTGAACAGGTTTTGATGCTTTCAAGACGCTGGAGTATAATCCATCCTTTCTCCGGATGACTGCTGAATGTCATTCTGGCGAAACATCTTCAAGTTCTTTTAATTAAATACTTTAGGGGACCAAATCCCCTATTTCCTCCTTTTCTTCTATTTGTGGTGAGACGAAGTGAAAATCAGCAAACGACTGGTAACAATCGTAGATGCGGCTGAAAAATTCTGCGCGCCAGCCCTGAAAACAGATAACTACCCCGAGACGGTCCTGGACCTGGTGATCTTTCACCGGATGCACTTCCACATGTCCCCTAAAAAAGCCAAGAAGTGCTACAACCATCTGAAGTCAGAATTCGTCGACTGGAACGAGGTGAGGGTCAGTGTAGTCCGAGATATCCAGATAGGCCTCCGAGGCAGCTACGACTCACTGGAGCTCACGGTTTTCATCAAAGACTTTCTCGATCTCATTCACAGGGAGCGGCGCGAGTTGAGTCTCGAATCACTCCGCGAGAATAATCTCCGTGAAATCAGGGACTTCCTGAAAGGGATCAAGGGAATGAAGCCTGCGACGATAGAGATCGCCCTGATGAGATTGAAGGACCACCCGATCCTGCCGCTCAGCCTGGAAATGGAAAAACTTCTGGTAAAGCTCCGGCTCGCGAAAAAAACAGAGACCCGGGATCGGAAGGGGAAACGGTTCTACAGCCTGGTCGGGCCGGATAAGATCCTCCCCCTCCACCACTACCTGCTCTATCACGCAAACGTTTATCACAAGCTGGAAGAAGGTGAGGAGCTTCCAGCCGCGCTCAGCCTGAGCAGGCCCAAAGCCGCCAGGAATTCGTAACCATCAGCGAAAAAGAAAACCGGCAAAAATCGAAGGCGAAATCGTGAAAGCTCACCCTTCCCCTGTGAGAAAATCAGGCCGCAAAACTCCAGCGGGCTTGTCTGATCCGCTCAACCACCGACCTGGGAATTAGCCACTATGGCTGGCCATTCAAAATGGGCTAACATCAAGCATCGCAAGGGCGCCGCCGATGCCCGTAAATCCAAGATGTTCTCCAAGCTCGCGAAATACATCATGGTCGCGGCGCGAAACGGTGGAGGCAATCCCCAGGAGAATCTCAAGCTTCGCTACGCTATTGAAAAAGCGAAAGCCGGATCCATGCCAAAGGATTCCATCACCCGCGCGATCAAGAAAGGTATTGGAGAGCTGCAGGGAGAAGCCATCGAGGAGCTCACCTATGAGGGCATCGGGCCCAACGGGCTCTCCGTCATAATGGAAGTTCTCACCGACAACCGCAATCGCACGGGTGGAGAGATGAGAAATATGCTGGAGAAAAGAGGCGGCTCCCTCGGCAAATCCAATTCCGTGATGTGGAAATTCGACCGCAAGGGGCTCCTGAGCATTTCGAAAGAAGACGTCGAAGAAGAGGAGCTCTTCGAGGCAGCTATAGAAGCCGGCGCCGAAAATATAGAGGAGGCGGACTCCTCTTTCGAGGTGGAAACCCCACCCGAAGATTTTGAGCGGGTCCGAACCGCCCTGCAGGCCTTCCTCGAGAAAAAACGGGGAGTCGGGGAAGAGAAGAAATGGGGCGAGGCCGAAGATGATCGCCCTATCTTCGGCCGCTCCGAATTAATCTACAAGCCCCAGACGCCGGTGGTCATCGATGACAAGGAAACAGCCAAGGCCTCCTTGAATTTCCTCGAAGATCTCGAAGATCACGACGATGTGCAGACCGTCTTCAGCGACCTGGATGTCCCCGATGAGATCATCGAAGTGCTTGCCTCCGAGGAATGAACGACCGCCTCAACTCCGTCCCTCATGAACCGGGTTGTGACACAGGAACTCTGAGAAATCGCGTATTGCCGCGCGATCGTTAAAGGTCTCGTCGAGTTCGTGCCAATACCCCACGTTCAGGTCGCCCGGCTGCCAGCAGAGGAAGATCTTGCGGCCGTTGTAGAGGGAGGGGAAGTTAACGACCCCTCTCTTGAACTCCTCGACAAAGCAGCCAAGGTCTTCCACCTCGCGGATGTAGCTGTTGATCCTGTCGATCAGGCAGTTGAGCTGATGCTTCAGATCGCGAAGGCTATTCTCTCTCGCCAGCGAATCAAGGCCGAGCTCGCTGTCCCTGCCGGTTTTTTCAATACACTCAAGCTCCGCCCGCTTCTCGATGATCGCCTTCCATTTCAACATGATGTCACCGACGATCCCCTTGAGGAGCGGGAGCATGCGGTTGGCTTCTTCAATTGAGATGACCTTGGCTTCCATGGTGTGCCTCTGGAATGGGTAGATAGATGAACGAAATGGGGGGTTAGTACGCGAATACAGGGGGCAAGCCCCGTGCCGACCAAAAGGACACTGGCGCATCGCCCTCAACATATTCGGAATTAAGGAATTAGGACGGTTTGCTCCGATTCGCACGAACCTGGGCTGGTACCCAATGCCGAATCGATGCGTCCAAATCAGGGACATTTCAGCCAAACTGGTCTCAAAAGAGCCTACGAGCTTGACAGACTCGATCTTTTCACTAAAACGGTAAAATCAGATGGAGTCTTCAATCAAAAAACCCGGTTCGCTTGTAAAACTGGCGCTGAGCGTGTTCCTCACGTCCTGCCTGCCTCTCTCTCTCGACCCGGGGGTTGCCCTCGCACAGCAATCTCCCCTGAGCGGAAAGCTGATCCGCAAGATCACCATCGAAGGCCTCGACAAGACGCCACAGGCGGAAATCCTCGGCCGGCTTCAATTCCGCATAGGGGAACGCTACAATCCGGAAGCCGTCGAGGGCGAGGCTGCCAAGTTGTTCGCCCTAGGAAAATTCAAGCGGGTCCTCGGTCCCTATGAGAGCAAGTACGAAGACGGGGTGGCGATTCGCTTCGTGGTGGTAGAAAAACCCCTGATCTACAAGATCAACTACCAGGGAATCGCCCAGCTCAGTGAAAGCAACCTGTACTCGAGCGGCCCCTCCCTGCGGCTGCAGGAAGGCGACCTGTTCAATGAATACCTGATCTCACAGGACGAGCAGACCATTCGACAGAAATACCTCAAGGAGGGCTTCCTCTTTGTTGAGTGCGATCACGTTTTGGAATCCACGTTCAGGGGAGTGATCGTTTCCTTCATCGTGTCTGAGGGCAACCGGGTCCAGGTCGAGGAAATCAGGTTCTCCGGAAACCTCGTCTTCTCAGCGAGTGAGCTGCTCGACAATATGACAATCAGCCCAAAAGGATTCTGGCTCCTCGATCTCTTCAGTCCTGGCTACTTCAATCACAAGGAGCTGCAACAGGACATCGTCAAGCTCAAGAAATTCTATCGCAGCCATGGCTACATGGATGTCCAGATTGAGCCACGAACCATCGATATACTGCCGGAGAAGGATGGCCTCACCATCGATATACTCATCGATGAAGGAGAGCTCTACGTCTTCGATGGCTACCTGTTCACCGGGAATACGGTCTTCTCAGAGCAGGTCCTCAGCGACCTGACGAAGGCCACCCCCGGCCTGCAATTCGACCAGGAGAAACTCGACAGGGATCAGAAGGCAATCCTCGACTACTACAAGGACAGGGCCTACCTCTTCGCCAGGATCGCCCCCAGGTTCGTTCACTCTCTCGACAAGCCCTCAATGCGAGTGCGCTTCGCGATCGAAGAAAACAACGAGATCCACATCAACAAGATCAAGGTCGAGGGCAACCTGAGAACCCAGGACCGGGTCATCAGAAGAGAGCTCGAGTTTTACCCCGGAGAAAAGATCGACAACTCCAGGCTCGTCAAGAGCCACTCGAATATCAGCCGCCTCGGTATCTTTCAAAGAATAGATTATTCCTACGAGCCGACCACGCAGCCGTCCTACCGCGATGTGGTCGTAAATGTCGACGAGGTGCCCAACTTCGGGAATTTTATGTTCGGTTTCGGACTCTCGGCCGGACATGGACTCTTCGGAAATTTCCAGCTGACCAAGAAGAATCTAGACATCTTTGACACCCCGGAATCCCTCTACGACCTGCGAACATCGTTCATCGGGGCAGGCCAGACACTGTCACTCAATCTCTCGCCGGGAACAATCTGGTCGAGATACCAGGTGACCTTCATAGAACCCTACCTGCTGGACACCAGAAATTCCCTGCGCCTCAATTTCCGAAGCATCAAGTGGTGGCGACGCAGGTGGGAAGAGCGCCATACCGGCTTCCTTCCGAGCATAAGCCATGCCTTTGATTTTGACCGGGATCTGAGAGCCCGACTCGGGGCACGTATTGGAAACGTCAAGATCGACAATATCGATGACGACGCGCCCGCCGATGTAGTCAACGCCGAGGGGAGCACCAGCATCAGTGGACTGAACCTGGGATTGGCGTACGACAAACTTCTCTATCGCCCCTACGAGGGTCCCTATGATGGCCACAAGGAGACCCTGGACTATGAATTCGCCGCGGGTTTCTTCGGCAGCGAGCTCGAATTCCACAAGATACGTGTCGGCCAGAGCCTCTGCTTTCCGGTTTACGAACAGGAAGATGGAAACCATCACGTGGTCGCGTTCAAGGCCAACCTTGGCCTGATAGAACCTTTTGGCGACACCGATGAGCTTCCTATTTTCGAACGTTTCTTCCTCGGCGGCCCTCAGACCGTCAAGGGCTTTCGCTATCGGGGCCTGGGCCCCCACGACGACGGCGTGCCCATCGGCTCCACCTCGCAGATCTGGGGAACCCTCGAATACGGTTTCCCGATATTTGAACAGATGCTGCGCGGGGTGGTATTCCTCGACTACGGCAACCTCCAGGAATTGTCAGATTTCCGATTCGAAGAAATGCGCTATGTCGTCGGTGTGGGGGCAAGGCTCAACTTCCCACTGATGGGCGGAATCCCGATTCCCATCGGGATCTATCTTGGAACACCGCTCAAACATCAACCCGAAGACGAGACCAAATTTTTCCTCTTCTCCATCGGAAATTTTTTCTAGCTCCGCGGCCACGACGCAAGAGGTTGTTTTAACCCAAAACCCCCAGGTTCCGCCTAGGCGGAGACCGGGGGCCTGTGGCTCAAACAACTCCCTACCCCCGGGCCATGTCGAGAGTTGTCGCCTGGTCGCCTTCGTCGCTGGCTTCCCACCAGGCCTTGCCTTACAATGCGATCAGCGTAGAAACTGAAAATTATCCGGAGTATTCAACCCATGAAAAAAATCTCCCTCCTCCTCGCCATCCTTTTCATACAGGGCCCATTGACAGCCCAGGACAGCAAACCATCCAAGGGCAAGAGCGTCCTCGAAGAGTACTGCAGGCGCGCGGCCGGGGTGCCGCCCAGGGATGCGAACGCGCACTTCCAATTCTATCTCTGGTGCAGCCAGAGCAAGCTCGCCAGCCAGGCGGCCTTCTACCTGAAGGAAACCCTCCTGATCGACGAAGATCATGAGGGCGCCCGCGGCTCTCTCGGTTACGTACGCTATGGAAGCTCCTGGGTACTCAAGACAGACCTGGCGAAACGGACAGGCTCCCCGGGCGGTCCACCCGCCGAACCGGAGGCTACCCCGGAGATCGTCATTACCGAGGCGCCTGCCGCCCCCGAGTTGGAATCACCCATCCTGCCTGAAACCCCCATCGGTACCGACGGGGAAAAGATGGAAGATAGCGAGCTGACCGTAGACGTCAACCAATACACCGCTGATGTCGCACGGAAAAAAGAGTGGGCCGCCACCCTCAGTGAGAACCTGAACATCGAGTTCCATACCTACGAGGACCAGGATTTCCTCATCCACACGACGCTCTCCTCCGCCAAGCATCCCAAGATGGGTCAGCTCCTGGCGAACCTGAAGTCGTCCAAGAAGCTGCTCTCCAACTTCCTCGGAGTCAAGGGCAAGGACGCCATCCTCTGGCCGGCCAAGGTCCAGTTTGTTCTCCTGCGTTCCGAACAGCAGTACCAGCAGTTCGCGGAGATTGTCGACATGGTCGACTATGCGAGGAACGCAGAGAGCGGCTACACGAACGAGGAGCATACCGCCCTCTGGCAACCCGAGAGCTCGGCCGCCACCAGGGTCCTCGCAACCGATGCGGTCTCCTACCTCTACGGAACCGACCGTCGCGTCGGCTGGTGGCTGTCAGAGGGAATCGCCGAACAGATCATCGGTATGTCGAAGTTGAGCCGGGGCAAGGATGCCCGCGACAAGGCCTATTTCTACCGCAACTACAAGACCACGGCGGATGTTCTCAGTGCGGAAAACAACGAGGACAACATCTACTACCTTCTTGAATCCCAGGCCATGAAACGGCGGCAGGAGAGACGCAGCCGAGCCATGGCGATGACCCTCGTGGACTTCCTCTACCGGGTCCGCAAAAACCCCCGCTACCTGCAGGCTCTTCTCCGCGACCTCAAGGGGGAACAGGCGCCCCTGGCGGCAGCCGAGGATGACGAGGACGCCCTCAAGATCTACTGGCTCAGCTACGTCAACTTCCAGGAAAAAGCTCTCAAGACCCACTTCAAGAAAGAGACCGAAGAGCTCGACCTTCTCTGGAAACGCCACGTGCTCGAGATGGCCAAGAAGTACGCCGCCCAGGGAGGCCAGCAGTCACGCTACCCCGATCTCAGGAGACTCAGGGGACGCAACCGCTCCGACGACTAATCCGGCGACTAATCCGGCGACTGTAGCGCCTGGCGTCCAGCTGCTTTCCGATGCGCTGGTTCAGCCCAGCCTTATTCCGAATACCCTGTGGGCTCCCGCCGGGATCGGCTCCTGCCCCAGCGCAGGGACCCTGCCGCCCCGTGGACGAATCACGCCCTTATCAGAACCGTTATGCAATCAAGAGCGGCTTCTATCCCCGTCGATAAAAATGCATGAACGAGTATCTCGAAGGGTCTGATGAGAAAAAGCTCGTCAGCCTGGAAGCACCATCCTGTATTCACGGTTTCCTTCGAACCGGGGCGATTCTTGAGGTCGCTGATTTCATCGACAGTCGAAACTTCTCGGCGCTGTGGATCGATGCGCCGGCGGGAAGGGGAAAAACGACGGCCGTCATCGATGCTCTCTCGTCTTCGAAACGCTTTGACGCCATCAAGCGCATCGTCTGCTACCGGGGAATGCGCATCGAAGAGGCCCTGTACTGGCTGAACGACTTCCTGCTCCAGTACGGCGTTGAAGATATGGATAAAGTTCTAGGGCAGAGATCGAGGCTCGATGCGAAACTCTCGGTTCTTCTCAATGTACTCTCCACTCAATACGTAGCTGTCTGCTTCGATGACTTCCACTACCTCGAAGCCGGCTGCGGCGAGGACTCCCAGCGGTCCCTGGAGGCCTTCGTATCGGCCTGCTCGGGACTTGCCGACAACGCCGCCGGCTCCATCATCTTCACCTCGACAAAAAAACCCCCGACCGGAGTCTCGATAAACAGGCTCGAGATGCCGAAGCTCACCACTGCGGAGGCGAAGGAATACTGGGAGACGATCGCGCCTCGGTGTGACGACTCCCCCGCCAGCCGCAGTCCGCTCGTTCTCCAGCTTCTCTCGAAGCTCGGCCCCAGTGAAAGAGAGGACCGGGCTCCGTCGCCGGGGCTGGATACCGGCGAGGAGCTCGAGACTGTCTACACGAAGGTCCTGGAGATCCTTCATCCCGCCACACGTGAGCTCCTGGAGACCCTGGCTGAATTCGGACGCCCCCTGACTCGCGGCTTCATGAAAAGCCTCTCTGAGAGCCTGGAGGACGAGGTGGGTATCGGCTCGGAGAATACCGACGAGAGGCTGCTGGAGCTCGAAGAGTGCGGACTATTCCAGGTGAGCGGCGGGGATACCTCTGCCGGGTGGAGCTGCCAGCTCCACCCCTTTGTCAATGATGCGGCCTGCCAGGGATTCCATTCCCCCGCCCCGGAGCGAATCCGCGCGCTGCGTATCGCCGCGGCGAACTACTATCTTCGCCTGCCGGGAAGTGGAAAAAACACCTGGTCGATGCTCAACGCCCGGGACTTCCTGATGCGCTCAGGAGATTACGAAGAGGCCAGCCAGCTCCAGAAGTGTTTCATCGAGGATCTGCTGCGCCTGGGCTACCACGGCCTGGCGAAGAAGGTCCTCCTGGAGACCATCGAGACGACCGCCGGGAACATTCGAACGATCAGCCTCGGTAATCTCGCCATCATCCACAAGAACGAAAACCAATACGAAAAAGCCCTCGATATTTACCGGCAGGTGAGAAGAGAGCTCGAGGAGAGCGGGGACCGGGCCAACCTGGCGCGGGTGCTGCACCAGATCGGCAACATCCACTACCTGCGCAAGGAATTGGACACCGCCGCCGAGCACTACGAAGAGAGCGGTGAGCTCGCGCATGAGCTCGGCGAGGAAGCCATCTGGCTGGCCACACGTGTACAGCTCGCCAACGTCCTCTACCAATCCGGACGGGAGGAGGATGCGCTGGAGAGCTACCGGGAAATCGTCGCCAGGCTCCAGCAGAGTCCCGCTGACAAGGGTGCGAGCCTGCTGGCCTCGATGAAGGTCCAGATCGGGCAGATCCACCAGAAGGCGAACCGATTCCTGGAAGCCGAGGCTGAATTTTCCGGCGCCGAGGAGCTGGTGCGGGCATCCGATGACAAGAGGAGCCTCCTGAAGGTGCTGCGTGCCCGGGCGATGGTCGCCAGGGAGAGACGGGCCTACGAGGAAGGTCTCTCCCTCTACGATGAGGCCGAAAAAACGGCGGCTGTCCTGGGAGATGTCCTGGAGCTCTCCACCTGTCACCTCCTGATGGGAGACCTCGCGCGCGAACGGGTCCAGCTGGGCGCCGCACTGAGGAGATACACCAGCGCCCGCGCTTTCCTCAACGAGGACACCCCCTCAGGACAGCTGCAGAACGCTTCGCTCTCCAGGCCCGTAGTCTCCGTGATCGAGAGCCGTCTCGAGGAATTGGAGAAGCTGATGGGGCCGGCGAGCTACCAGAGGGCTCTGGCGGCCCAGAAAAAAGACTGAATCCCGCCCCGGGTATTATAGAAGTGGAGGCGGCACCCGGATTCGAACCGGGGATGACGGTTTTGCAAACCGTTGCCTTACCACTTGGCCATGCCGCCTCTCGGTCCCCTCTGATAGTGAAGCCTTTTTATAGCAGACGGCTCCAGTCTTGACCACGCACAATGGCGGCAGCCAGATGGGGCCGAGCAGAAGGACAAAGAGCCCCCCGGAAACGAACATGCAACCACCCGTGACGCAGCCCCAGGCCATCCTCTTCGACATGGATGGAGTGCTGGTTTCCTCAGAGAGAGTCCACTGGAAAGCCTACCGTGACACCTTCGCCTCCGAGGGAGTCGAATATCCATGGGAAGCCTACCGGGCCACCGGCCTGGGCATCTCCAGGGAGAACGTGATGAAGAAGGTCCTCGGGCAGCTCGAAGAGGAGAAGCTGCTCGAGCTCATGAAGCGCAAAGAGGACCATGTCCGAACCATCCTGGATGCCGAGAAGGTCGAGAGAGTTCCCGGCGCGTTGGAGTTCGTGAAAGAAGCGCGCCGCCGCGGCCTGAAAACGGCGGTGGCGACCTCCAGCCGCAACCCGGAGCTGTTTCTCGGGGCGGGAGGATACCGGGACACCTTCGACCTCATCGTCGGCCGCCGGGATGTGCAGGAACCGAAGCCCCACCCGGAAACCTACCTTGCCGTCGCACGGAAGCTGGGAATCCCCCCCGCCCACTGCCTCGCCTTCGAAGACTCGCCCGCGGGAGTCGAGGCTGCCCTCGCCGCCGGCATGCCAGTCTTCGCCCTGGTCACGACGCATACCAGGGAGGAGCTGGCCGGAGCGACGGCCGTCCTTGAAGGGTTCGACCAGGTCGAGCTCGACAACCTTCCCCTCTGAGAGAAAGAGGAAAGGCCCACTCAGTCGCGCTCGTCGATCAGCACAGGCTTGAAATCGAGGTAATCACAGCTCACCAGCCTGTAGCTCACACCGCCCGAGTCGCCCTTGAAGACCTTCTCCCACTCCGCGCTGGTGTGAAGATGCCCGAAGAGACAATGGCTGCAGCCGCGCGACTCCAGGATCCGGGTAAAGACACTCTCGCTAGAGCCGATCCGGTAGGGAGGATAGTGGAAAAGAGCGATCGGCCGCTGGTCTCCCTCGTAGATGCCGGATAGGTAGTCGATTGACTGCAGGAGCTCCCTACGCTCCTTCCGCAGGGTGGAGAAGGTCTTTTCGAGGGCTTCCGGGACGAGCTCTTCACCCGGCGCGACCCACGGAAGGAAATCCCCCCCACGCACTCCGATGATGGGAACTCCGTCGACCACCACGGCCCGCTTCTTGATCGCGTAGATCCCCTCGGGAAGCATCTCCCCCAGCTTCTTGTGTGAGCCCGGCCACCAGTAATCATGGTTACCCTTGATGAGCACCTTCCTGCCGGGAAGGCTGTTGAGCCATTCGAACTCAACCGCGACATCGACAGCCTTCATCGCCCAGGAGAAATCGCCCGGAAGGAGCGCGAGATCATCCGGTCCAATCCGCTCTCTCCAGGATGCCTCGATTTTTTCGTGATGCCCCACCCAATGCTCTCCGAATTGATCCATCCACTTGCCTGTCGAAAAGCCGAGATGGAGATCACTGATTGCCCAGATTTTCATTCGAGAATCCCGTGGGGACGGTGAAAAAAATGCGACAGCTATCGTCGGAATGGGTACCTTATCCGGTCAGGCAACCCAAGACCACCTCCAGCCCCCGGAAGTAATGAAGACATTCGATCTTTTCCTGGTACCCTCGCCCCCCGCGGCAATCGATGGCGAGGCTCTCCGGAGGAAGCTGGCCGACTCTCCCTGGCTTCGCCAGGACCGCTCGGATCCGACCCAGCTGGTCTACCACAACGTGGACAATAGCGTACGCTTCTTCATTCTTCTCGATCCCGCCCTGCTGGAGAGCTCCGTGGAAAAAGATCCCGAGGACGACAACCTCGACGCGCCCGCGGTCTCCACCTCGGTCCTGCCCGCCCAGAACGAGATCGAGGAATCGAGCGTCCCTCTTCCCGGAGAAGATGAACCGGACCTGGTCATCGACACTCCCACGGTAACGATCAATATCCCTCTCTTTCAGCCTTCCGAGGTAGCGAGGGAAGCCATCGACTTCCTGCTCTCTCTCTCCACGGCGGCGAAGCTCGATGCCATAGATCCCCAGGAGGCCGGCGTCGGCGGCGGCGAGGCCGGACGCTACGACGCTGTGGAGCTTTTCGACAGCTGGATCAGGGCGCAGAAATCCATCTTCCTGGAGCTCGAAGGCAGGCTCGACTTCGTTCGCTGGAGCGATGAGCGCGCCCGCAATTTCTTCGGCTACGCATCCTCCTGCTCCGGGTTGCGGGAAAAATATCGGGATGAAGGGCTGGCTGTGGTCCCGGTCCAGCCCGCCTCCTACAACGATGATGTCCTCTCGCTCTGCGTCTGGAGATCCGACGTTCCGGCGGTGATCCCGCTGACCGATCTAGTGCTGCTGGAGAGGGTGCGCCAGAAGAGGACGTTTTTCGGAACGAAGAAGGTCACCGAGGAGCTTCTCATCCCCGGCGACAAGCTCTGGGAAATACTCTCCCCCTTCGCCCAGGTCATCAATGAACCCGCGCCGATGCTGGTATTCCGCGAGGCGGCGCTGCCTCCTTCCCAGGTGACCAACGACCTCGCTGAGCTGAAGGGTGAGGCGGCCGCAGCGGCCAGGAGGACTGAATTCGATGGCGTGATCGATTTTGACCTGCCGGCCGCCGTACCCGGGCAGGAGGCCGACCTTGAAGGCTGAGAAGAGTGACCTCCTGCTGAACAGGGAGAGGCCCCAGGAGAAAATCCTCCTGGGCGTCGTACACCTGCTGTCCCTTCCCGGCAGCCCCGGCTGTGAGGACCCGGGCCTGGAAAAGATCATCGACGCCGCCCGACGAGACGCCGAGCGGCTTCTCGAGGCGGGCTTCGACGGCTACGTCATCGAAAACTTCGGCGATCTGCCCTTCTTTCCCGGGGAGGTGCCGCCTTCCACCACGGCCGCGATGACCCGGATCGCCTGTGAGCTCCCGACCCGGGAGGCCATCGTCATCGTCAACGTCCTCAGAAACGACCCGCTCGCGGCCCTCTCGATAGCGGCGGGAGCGGAGCTCTCGGGGATCCGGGTCAATGTCCACACCTCCGCCATGCTCACCGACCAGGGGATCATCGAGGGCAGGGCCGCGGAGACGCTCCGCCTGAGGCGGCAGCTCGGAGACGGCCTGGCCATCCTTGCCGATGTCGACGTCAAACACGCCGAACAGCTGGGAACCCCCCGCGACATCTCCGAGCTCGCCAGGGAGACCGCCTACAGGGGGCTGGCGGACGGGCTGATCGTGACGGGCAGGGCGACCGGCTCCGCCGTGGATCCAAACGACCTCGCCCGGGTAAGGGAGGCCGTCCCGGACCGCCATCTCTTCATTGGCAGCGGCGCTGACGAGTCCAACATAGCCGGCCTGCTCGGGACCGCGGATGGAGCCATCGTCGGCACCTCCCTCAAGATCGATGGCCGGGTAGACAACGAGATCGACCCCGACAGGGCCCGCGCATGGATCCTTGCCGCGCGCGGCTGAGCCGCTTCAGGGAGCCAGCAGCAGGATCTGCAGGTCGGCGACGTTGGTTCCGGTAGCGCCGGTTTTCAGGAGACCGCCCGCCGCATCGAGAAAGGCGTAGGAGTCATTGTTCTCGAGCGCCTCGCCAGGCGAGCTTCCCTGCCGAATACCACGGTCAAGGGTGAGGGGGTCGACCAGTCCGCCGGCGGCGTCGGTCGGCCCATCGATTCCATCCGTTCCGGCGCTGAGGAAGCTCCAGGCACGACGGTGGGTCCCGTCGGCGCTCTCCAGGGCGAAGCTCAGGACGAGCTCCTGGTTGCGTCCTCCTCGTCCCGCTCCCCTCAGGGTGACGGTCGTTTCACCCCCGGCCAATATGGCTACCGGCCCCTCCTGCCGGACGGCGTGGGCAAGCTCCGCGGCAAGGTCGGCCCCCGCGCGGCGAGCCTCGCCGGTCAAGGCCTCGCTGAAGATGCTGACACTGTAGCCCAGCTCACGGGCCCGGTCAGCCGCGGCGGCCAGGCTCATGCCGTTCGAGCCCACCAGGCGGTTGCTGACACGCTCAAAGACAGGCGCTCCCGGCTTCAGTGTCTCGGGAATTTCACCCCGGCAACCGGCCTCCAGCCTCTCACGCGCCGCCGCCGGTAATTCATCGAAGAGCTCGTACCCGCGCAATAGGGCGACCGCGTCAGCGAAGGTCGTGGGATCGGGGACGGTCGGCCCGCTGGCGATAGTGGAGAGGTCATCTCCTATCACGTCCGAGAGAATCAGCGTCGACATCGCACCACCTCCGAGCCTCTGCGCGAGCCCCCCTCCCTTGAGGAAGGAGAGGTGCTTTCGAATGGTGTTGAGCTCCCCTATATCCGCCCCGCAGGCCAGCAACCGGGCGGTGCAGTCGAGCTTGTCGGCGAGGGTTATCCCCTCGGCCGGAGCCGGCAGGATCGCGGAGCCGCCTCCGGATACCAGCACGAAGGTCAGATCCTCAGCGCCGGCCTCGGAGACGAAATCGGCGACCTCCCCGGCGGCCCTGGCGCCGGCCTCATCGGGCAGCGGATGGCCCCCGACAAGCACACGAAAGCCATCGACCTCCGAGAAATTCTCCCTGTTCACCACCGCCAGGCCGCTCCAGTCGGCCCCCGCCTCCTCGAGAGATCTTCCCAGCTCCCGCCCCATCGAGCAGGCGCCCTTGCCAAAGGACACGACCCGTACCCTGCCGGCTCCCGGCGGCGCCGCCAGGCCGCTCCCGCCGAGTGCGCGCGCCACCGCCCTGGCGGGATCGGCCTCATCGACCCCCGCGCGGAAAATATCCAGGGCCTCGCTCCTCAGCTCCTCGATCTTCGTTGAGAACTCTCGTGGGCTCACCCCCTACTCCTCCCGCAGAGACAGGCCGAGAGCCAGTTCACGGATCTCCGCGGCGCTGCCGACTCCGCCCGTACAGGTCGGATGGCGAAGACAGCTCGCCGCCGCCGCGTTGGCGAAGCCCAGGGACTCGCGCAGGTCCCAGCCCTCGTGCACGCCGGCGACAATGCCCGCAAAAAAAGCGTCGCCCGCCCCGGCGCTGCCCCTGATGAATCCCCCGGGCAGGCTGTGGGCGGCTCGCCAGGAGCCCTCCCCCGAGGCCTTCAGCCCGAAGGCCGCCTCGGGAGTATGCAGGACAACCGCCTCCTTGACTCCGCTGTCGATCAGGATCCCGGCGGCCCTCTCCAGCGCATCCCGGTCCAATGTCCCATCACGGCGAATCTCGGTACCGGTTGTCCTCGCCGCCTCGATCTCGTTGATGACCAGGTAGTCCACGTACCCGAGAGCCGGGGTCACGACGCGGGCGAAACGGTCGGAATCTTCGCTGACGACATCCACCATGGTCAGGATCCCCCGCTGGCGGCAGCCGGCCAGCACCCTGGCGGCCCCGGTTCCATACTCCGCATCCTCCTCATCCATCAGATCCAGCAGCAGGAGATAGCCCAGGGTGAGTATCCTGCACGACAGCTCGTCGAGCGGGTAGTGCTCCGGCGACAGGAGCGCGTTCGCTCCACGGTTGTGAAAAAAGGTCCTCCTGCCGGAGTCCCTGACCGTCATGACATCTGTATAGGACGTCGGGGCGTCCCCGGTGGCGCGCAGGAAGCTCGTATCGATCCCCGCCGCTTCGCAGTCGGCGAAGATCCTCTCGCCATCGGTGTCCCGCCCCACCAGCCCGACACCGGAGACCCGCAGGTCGAGCCCGAAACGAGAAAGATCGATGGCGACGTTGCAGGCCGCCCCGCCGGTGCCTGTTTCTTCATCGAGAATATTGGCGAGGGTCTCTTCCTGCGGCCACACGTCGACCGTCTTCACCCGGTCGACGATCCAATTACCCGTGCAGCAGATCCCAGCTCGCTCAGTCATCACGGCCCTCCCCGCCCAGCAGGAAGACTCCCGTCCTGCCGGGGCCATGGACCCCGATGGTCAGGGTCTTCTCGATGTCGGCGGTGCGACTGGGGGCGGTGATCCAGGTAAAATAGGTATCAAAGTCCGCATCCCCGCCGGCCCACGGGGCCCCCTCCTCGATCCCCTCGAAAAAATCCTCGAGGCCGCCAAGCAGCCTGTCGCGGGGGACCAGGGCCAGGTGGCAGCGAGGTACAAGGGAGATGGAGCGCGGTCTGAAGGGCCGCGCGCACTGGACGATGCTCCCGGTCTCCGCGATGGCCGCGTCCGCCAGCGTGATGCCCAGGTCAAACCCGGCAAGGTCGGCCGGACCTGCCGAGCCATCGACCGTTTCGATGCTGAGACCGGCCGCCTCGACGAGCTCCCGCACGGGCAGCCCGATGGAGGCCCAGGCCGGATCGCTGTCGATCACGGCTGTTTGAAGCCCCAGTCCACTCAACCAGCCCCCGAGCTCTACCGCCGGGTCAGCGGATTCCCGCAGGACCTCTGCCTCCCCTCCAACGGCGCTAAGCTCG
>JAKUSY010000004.1:0-9687 GCA_022451445.1 Planctomycetota bacterium | reverse complement strand
GATCGCTGTCGATGACGGCCCCCTCGATCCCGAGCCCCCTCAGCCAGCTCTCGAGCTCGGCGCCGGGCTCCCCCCTCCCCGCCAGGTCCACAGCCGCTCCCCCAACAGCGGAGAGCTCGGCGCAAAAACGCTCGCGCAGGTCTTCGTCAACTCCGGGAACCGAGGAGGGGCGCGCCGCGGCGGTCTCCACGAACAGCCCTCCAGGCTCACCGACAGCGCGGCTTCTCAGGAAGCCGAAGAGCCTGTCCCTATAAGCTCCAGCCATCATCCACCCCCTCTCCCGCCGCCGGAGCGCCACCAACGGCGAAACCCCGGCGCCCCGGGCAGCGGCAGCTTCCGGCTCCGGCTCCAGCGTCGCAGGGCCCCACCGAGGACAGAGGCGAGGCCGGCTCGAACGGCCAGCCTGTAAAACGGCCGGCCGCAAGCCAGCGCCACGCGCCACAGCCGGGGGGATCTTGCCAGCCGGGAAAAGGCCCGCATCGAGAAGCGTTCCACGATGCCCGCGCCACCGGCCTCGACGGCCTTCGCCCGCAGGCCCAGCAGCATATCGGGAAGCGGGATCTTCACGGGGCAGACCTCGGCGCAGCGCCCGCACAGGCTCGATGCCTGCGGCAGCTGGCTCGCCCGCTCCAGGCCGACGTAATGCGGGGTGATGACCGATCCTATCGGACCCGGGTAGACCCAGCCGTAGGAGTGTCCGCCGACACTTCCATAGACCGGGCAGAAATTCAGGCAGGCTCCGCAGCGTATGCAGTTGAGAGCCTCGCGCTGGCCGGGATCCGCCCACAGCCGGGAGCGGCCCGCATCGAGAAAAACCACGTGCAGCTTCTCGGGACCATCTCCTTCGGCAGCCGTTCGCGCGGCGCTGATGAAGGAAACGTAGCTGGTGATCCTCTGCCCCGTGGCGCTGCGGCACAAGAGCCGCAGCAGGGGGGCGAGGTCCGCCCGCCGGGGCACCACCTTCTCGATACCCACCACCGCGATGTGAAGGCGGGGCACGGTCGTCGACATGCGAATGTTTCCCTCGTTCTCCACCAGCACGATCGTCCCGGTCTCGGCGACCACGAAATTCGCTCCGGAGATGCCAACGTCGGCGCTGAGAAAGGCCTCCCGCAGGGCGCGCCTCGCCACGCGGGTGAGCTCAGGGATGTCAGCCCCGGGGTCGGAGCCGAGATGCTCATGGAAGAGCTCGGCCACCTCCTCGCGCGACTTGTGAATGGCCGGAGCGACGATGTGCGAAGGGTGCTCCCCGGCCAGCTGGATGATGTACTCTCCGAGATCTCCCTCGATAACGCTCAGCCCGGCGGCCTCGAGATGATCATTCAGGGCGATCTCCTCGGTGACCATGGACTTGCTCTTGGTCACGCTGCTGCCTTTGTGGGAACGGATGATCGACAGGATCGTATCCCGGGCCGAGGCTCCATCCTCGCAATAGTGAACCTCTCCCCCGCGCGATCTGATGTTCTCCTCGAAAGTATCGAGCGCCTCGGGCAGGTTGTCGATGGCGCGTTGTTTGATCTCGTGTCCACGCTGGCGCAGCTCCTCCCAGTCCGGCATGGACTCGACCGCGCTCGCCCTGGCCTCCTGGAAGCGCGTATTGGCCCGCTCCAGAGCCTCGCTGAGAGAGCCGTCCTGCAGGGCCTCGCTCGAGAGCCGGTGGAACTGGTCGGTTCTAACCTTCATGAAATAGCCTCCCCCGACGGGCCCTCGCCGCTCTCCTCGAGGGCATCAGCCAATACCTCCGCGAGATGCAGCGTGCGAATGCCGGAGCCGTTCTTCTCGAGCCCGCCAGCCATGTGCATGAGACAGCTGCAATCGGTCGCAACCAGGCTCTCGGCGCCGGTCTTCTCAACACAGGCCAGCTTCTTCTCCAGCATCCGCGAAGAGATCTCATCGAACTTGACGGAGAAGAGGCCGCCGAATCCACAGCATTCCTCCGAGTCCTGCAGCTCGCGGAGCTCGGCCCCCTCGATGGAACAGAGAAGCTTCCGCGGCCCCTCCCGGACCCCGAGTCCCCTGAGCGAATGGCAGCAATCGTGCCAGGTGAGAGAGCCCTGGCGCCGACCGGGAAATTCCTCCACGCCGAGGACCTCCGTGAGATATTGGGAGAACTCCCAGGTTCGCCCGGCCAGGGACCTGAAACGGGGCTCCAGCTCTTCATCTCCGGAAAAAAGTTCAGGATAGTATTCCTTCACCATCGCCACACAGGACCCCGATGGACTCACCACCACCTCGGAGTCCTCGAAGACCTCGAGAAAACGCAGGGCCACCTCACGGGCCTCCCGCCGAAAGCCGGCGTTGAAGGCCGGCTGGCCGCAGCAGGACTGGCCCTCGGGAAACTCCAGCTCGACTCCGTAGTGACGCAATACCTTGACCATGGCCTGTCCCACCCCCGGAAAGAGGAAATCAACCAGGCAGGTGATAAAGAGTTTTGCTTTCCTGGGCTCGCTCAAGGAGGCATCTCCGGCATGTTGTACCTGGCAGACCGGCCGGCGCTTCCCGGCCGGCACCCGCCAGCGGCATTTTAGCTTTGTATAGGTTATTTCGAAAGCTGCGACTAAACTGATTGCTCTGATTCACTACCCGTTCCAACCGACGATCAGCCAATACCGTGCCCGCCGAACGAGCCATCCTTGTCCTTCTTCTTGCCTGCCTGGCGCCCGGCGGCGCCTCGCTCATCGCCGATGAGGCGGCGGACTGGCCGCAGCTCCAGGGAACGCGCAGAGATGGTATCTACCGGGGTCCGCCACTTGTCGATTCGCTGCCCCCGAAAGGTCCGCCGGCTCCCTGGAAGAAAAACGTCGGCCAGGGTTTCGCGGGGCCGTCAGTGGCGGCCGGTCGCCTGCTGCTCTTCCACCGGCTGAACAACGAGGAGGTCCTCGACTGCCTGGACGCCGGCACGGGCAAGACGATGTGGACCTCGAAATACCCGGCCAGCTACAGGGACCGCTTCGGCTTCGACGAGGGGCCCAGGGCCGTGCCCACGATCGAGGGCGGCAGGGTCTATACCAATGGAGCGGCTGGAATTCTCAGCTGCACCGACCTCGAAAGTGGAAAAAAAATATGGCGGATCGACACCCACGCCTCCTTCAAGCCGCGGGAGGGTTTCTTCGGAACCGCCTGCGCACCCCTGGTTTCAGCGAGTAAGGTCTTTGTCCAGGTTGGCGGAACGGTGAAGATCGGCTCCGACGGCAAGGGCAGCGGGATCGTCGCCTTTGACTCGTCTACCGGGAAGGCTCTCTGGGGCGCCACCAGCGATGAGGCGGGCTATTCATCTCCGGTGCTCGGCAAGCTGGCCGGGAAAACGAGGCTGGTCTGTTTCACCCGTACAGGCATCGTCGTTCTCGACCCCGGCACCGGCTCCATCCTCTTCGAGAAGCGCTGGAGAGCGCGGATCGGCGCCTCGGTCAACGCCGCCACCCCGGTGCTAACGGACGATATGATCTATTTTTCCTCGAGCTACCAGACCGGCTCAATCTGCCTGAAGGTCGGCGCCGGCGGCTACCGCGAGCTCTGGTCCGGCGACCGCATCCTCTCGAGTCACTATTCCTCGATCATCCACCAGGGCGGCTTTCTCTACGGCTTTGACGGCCGGCAGGAATACGGCACCCAGCTTCGCTGCGTCTCGCTCACCAGCGGCAAGATCGCCTGGAGCGAAGCCCGGCCCGGGGAAAAAAAGTACGGCTCCGGCACCCTCATCCTCGCCGGCGACAAGCTCCTGGTGATGGCCGACTCCGGCGAGCTCATGCTCGCCCGCGTCTCCCCCTCGGGCTACAAGCGCCTGGGCAGCGCCGACATCCTCGCCGGCACGGTGCGGGCCTATCCCGCCCTCGCCGGAGGCCTCTTCTACGCCCGCAGCACCAGCGAGCTGGTCTGCATCGACCTGCGCAAAGCCCCGGCCGCCAAACCCGGGCCGAAGTAAACGGACCGCCCTCTCAACGATCGGTCGGCAGCTTGCAGGCCTCCAGGACGACCCTCTGCACCGCCTCATCATGCTCGATGCTGAAATCACTCTTCTTTTCGCCACGGATAATCCGGGCAAAATCGGCGGCATCATCCACGTAGCGCACATAACGCGGAAAACGAACCTCCTGGTAACCGCGCCTGAAGTCTCCCCGCGGTTTCGAGAGAGCCAGGCGAACCGAGGGCGAATCGAGCGGCTGAACCTGAAGCGTACCTTCGCTTCCACAGACCACGAGATGCCTGCGGGCGAAGCCCTCGACCTCCTGGGCGCTTGACTTGACGGTAGCCAGCGCCTCGGGATACTCGAGGACGGCGAGCATATTGTCCACCAGGCTGTCATTGAAGGAGCTGGAGTGCCGGGAGAAGGCCGCCACCTTCTGAGGAGCGCCGAGCACACCGATCACCAGGTCGATGATGTGACAGCCCAGCTCAAACATGATGCCACCGGGATATTCCGCCAGCTCTTTTCTGCTGCCGGCGCCCACCACCTTGCTCATCACGGCGTGCACTTCGAAAACCTCTCCAAGCCAGCCCTTTGCCAGGGCCTCGCGAAGAAAAACGATGCCGGGATTGTAGCGGTACATATAGCCCATCTGGACCACCTTGCCCTTGCCCGAGGCCGTACGCAGGATCTTTTTGAACCGGGGAAGCGAAGAACCCGCCGGCTTGTCGAGGTGGATGTGGAGGCCCGCGTCGACGCAGGCCCGGGCATGCTCGAGCGAATCACGGACCCGGGTCTCGACCGCGACAGCCTGGAGGCCGGGCAGCTCGAGCAGCTCCTTGCGGGACAGCCAGCGGAGGTCCTTATAGACCGGCGACAGGCGGGCTTTTTCTCTCAGCGCCGCGTCCGGCTCACAGGCTCCTACCACCTCGAACTCATCGCTCTGGCGATAGGCGTGCATCTTGCCGGCGGCGTGCGCATGGCCGACCCCGAGCTGGGCGATCCTGATCCTTTTGCCGTCCGCCGGCGGCCCGGAAGCGAGACCGGGAGCCGCCATCGCCCCCGCAGCCGCGGCTGTAACCTGGCCGGAGCGGGAAAGAAAAATACGGCGGGAAAAAAGGTCGCTCATCCACTCAGCCTCATCTGAAAGAAAAGACCGTCCCGGACCGTCCCATCGAGACGGCCCGGGACTCTCCATTCAGGCGCCGCAGGTGTCGTAGGCACCACAGCCCAGATCAACATCACCGGTATCGGCTCCGCACTCACCCGCGCCCGGCGCCGGCGGCGCGTCTCCTCCGCTGAAGAGATAGAGAAGCACGTAGACCGCGTCGGTCAGCTGCAGCGCGCCGTTGTCATCAGCGTCCGAGGCCTCCATGCAGGGCGGCTCCCCTCCTCCCGAGAAGAGATAGAGAAGGACGAAGACCGCGTCGGTCAGCTGCATCGCGCCGTTGGCGTCGGCATCTCCCCGGCGGAAAAGATCTTCGGCCGGCTCCCGGCAGCTCTCCTCATCGGAACAGTCGGCGTCGTCACAGTCGGTGTCGCCATCCTCGTCGTCATCGATACCGTTGTCACAGACCTCGTCCGGAGGGGGCGGAGGCCCTCCACCATCATCGATGCGCCAGACCTCCAGGAGGACCATGTCGCCGCCGTTTGCATCGACCACGGTGCCGTTGCTCTTGCTGCCGGGGCCGACATTGGCGTTACCCTGCAATTGGTACAGACGGATATAGCCCTCGGTAACCTCCAGGAACGGGCTGTCGGGACAATTGGGGGTCGCGAGCCCATCGCTGTCGTAGTTGACGAATTGGGGATCCGGAGCGATTCCATCTCCCATGGGTGGAACCTTGTCATCGAAACCGACCCGCGCGAACACGCCGCAGCCCAGGCAGTCGGCTCTCACCTGCCCGGTGGTCTGCTGGTTCTGGTCGAAATTCTGGACCAGGAGGGCCAGCTCGTTCTGCCCGAGCTCGCTCGGGGGACCCTCACCCCCATCCTCGACGACGATGGTGTGGGCATGAGGATTGCCGGCATCCCCGACCGCCGCCACGAAACGGTAGAGCCCGTTATCAGGCAGATCGATCCTGAACACCAGGCCCGAGGCGGGAATTCCCGCCTCGACGCAAGGAACGTCGGGATCCCCGGCGGTCTGCGCGTTGCAGATACTCGGAAAATTCTTGGCGCCGATGAAGGAATCGTAGACGGCCTCGGGGCAGGCGCCGACAAAGGTGTTGCGGTCATTGGGGCTGTCATCGAAGGGCCCGAACTGTCCGTAACCAGCGCGCGAAGCATCCCCGGGAGCGGTGACCTCGTAGCCCCAGCCCCTCGCCTCATCGTAGGCCACTGAATCAGGGCCTTCCTGTCTGACGATGGTGTACTCGAAGCCCTCATCGTTGGGGCTGGTGCACATGTCGAAATGCACGCCGAAGACGAAGGCCGCCACCAGCTCGGCCTCGGGCGCCTCCGGATCCGGCTCGCAGGGCGGCTGCACGCAGCCGACCCTCGCTTCGCCTCTGACAATTGAACCACAGGCGTTCTCGGCCTCGAAAGAGCCCGAGAACTCCGCTGTTTCGAATGGACAATCACCCTCCGGCAGCGCGAGAACGTAGATCACCTCTCCGTCCGCCTCGACGTTGAAGGTGATGGTATTGCCCTCTACCTGTCCCCCTCCAGCGTCGATCACCTCCAGGCTCTCCGGAAAGGTCTCCACCACGCTCACCGGGGCGTCTACGCCGCTCACATCGAGAACCACGTTGATCTCGCTCTCGGGCTCGACAGGCGAGGGCGCGTCGATCGTCCTCGTCACACTGACGGCGCTGGAGAAATCAGCCGGGGGAGTGCAGGAAGCCAGGATGCTCCCATCCACCAGCGGCTGTCCGGCGGTATCGCGAACCGCGAGCCTCACGCCGGCGCCGCCGCCGCGCTCGACCACGGCGATGAGCAGGACGTTGCCGCCGGACTGCAGCGTGGCGGGTACCATGTCGCCGCCGCCGTAGGCCGGCATCCCCCTGCAGACCGAGTTGAGATGGATCATCGAGCCGTTCAGGATCACCTTGACCGCGTCGTCGCTGCCCACCTCCAGGATGGCGTCGAGGCAATCGCCTGTCGTGTTCTCGAGGTAGGTCAGGCTGTAGACGACGTAATCATCGACAGGGTCCCCGATATTCCCGGGCAGGTTGTAGTCGATATAGCCATCAGCGTCGGTCTCGGCGGCCCAGACGTCCAGAACCCCATCGAGCGCGCCCGGGTTGAGGTTCGCGTTGACCGCGAAGCCCACCCCGGCCCCTCCGGCCTCACCGCCGAAATCGGGGAGCACCTCGTCGCCCTCCTCCAGGAGGATGCTGGACTCGGTGGTCTCTCCATCGCTGAGATAATCAGTGGTGCCAAGCCTGCCGGAATCATCGCAGGCCGGCCCCGCCTGCGCGCCGAGATCGATGGGCCCAATCTGCAGCATCCGCGAAGGTCCGCCGGAGCTTCGCAGGCCGCAACCCACGGGCTGACAGGCCACCGACGAAGAGGCGCCAGACTCACAGCCTCCCTCGGGTGTGAGGAGGGCGGAAAATGTATTCGCCCCGCATTGGCCCGCAGGCGACCGGACCGTGTACTCGATCACGTCATCGGCATCGATGGTAAAGGTGATCGTATTTCCCTCTACGGCTCCTCCGCTGGCCTCGACCACCGTCCAGCCATCGGGGAAGGTCTCAGCGACGGTAGTGGAACCGAGGACGTTCGAAACATCCAGGTTCACCGTTACCGCCTGGCCGGGAGAATAGGGCGCCGGATTGAAGGAGCGGTCGAGCCCGACGAGAAAGCCACCCCCGGCCTCATCCTCGACTCTCCAGAGCTCCAGCAGCACGGCGTTGCCTCCGTTGGGGTCCCGCGCCCCGCAGGCGCCGCCATTCGCATTGCCCTGCAGCTGGTGAACCCTGATATAGCCCTCGGTGACCACCAGGGTAGGGCTTGAGGGCGCCTCGGCGGTGATATAGCCGTCCTCATCCATGTTGACGAACTGCGGACCGTTGCCCTCACCCACCGGCGGCAGCCGGTCTCCAAAACCCACCCGCGCGAAGGTACCGGGACAATGCTCGGCCTGGTCGAAGTTGTTGACCAGCACGACGTGGTCGTCGGACATCTGGTCGGACGGCCCCGCTCCACCGTTCTCGACGACGATCCGGTGGGCATGGCGGCTGTTCGCTTCGCCGAAGGCGCCGACGAAACGGTAGCTGCCATTGGGAACATCGATTCGGAAAACGAGGCCCTCGGGAACGGTGCAGGGAGTATTACTGTCACCGAGGGTTGCGTCGCAGTCCGCACTGAAGTTCTTGGCGCCGATGAAGGAGTCGTAGATCTCGTTGGGGCAGGTGTCGTCGAAATTGTTGCGGTTATTCGGCGAATCGTCAAACGGGCCGAACTGCGCCCAGCCCCGGCGGCCGGTATTGCCGGGATCGATGACCTCGTAACCCCAGCCCTGTGCCTCGCCGTATTCGAGGGCCGCGAGCTGTTCCTCGTTCCGTACGTGATAGACCACCCTGTAGTCGCGCTCGGGAGCGTTGCCGACAGGACAGGACAGGTCCCTGGAACCGAAGATATAAGCATCGACCAGCTCCTGGGCCCCCGCGCGGACAGACATACCAATAAGACAGATCCCCAGGACACCGACAACCACAGACCGCTTGCGTGAAGACATGCGAGATTCTCCTGTGAATTATGATGATTTCCGGCAATTGAAGCCGGACCCGGCGGCGGCTGGAATGCCCGGCGCTGGAATACCCAAACACTCAGACCCGCGATGTTGGCTCGCGACCCCTATTGGAACCCAAATAGAAAACGATTTCAAGATAGCGGAAACGGATCGGATCACTCAGCGGCCAGCTTCCTGATCCAGCGCTTGATGATCTTGACCGCCTTCTCATCGATCTTCGAGCTCGCCAGGGTAGGCATCCGCCCGTCGCCCTCGAGCATCATGCGAAGCAGCAGCTCCGATTTCTTCGGTTGTCCCGGCAGGACCACCCTCGACCCCTCGACGGTGAAGCGTTTCTGGACCGGCTCGGCGTTGAGAATCCCGGTCTTCCCGAGCGGCGTATCGAAGCGCAGATCGGCCTTCGCCACGCCGGTGCCGCCCGGGGCATGGCATACCGAGCAATTCACGTCGAGATAGGCCCGCGCGAGAGCTTCCCCATCTCCCCCCTTGCCGTTCCAGTCGGGATAGGCCGGGTGATCGGAGGGCTTGCCGACCTTGGAGTCGAAGATTCCGAGCTTCGAAAGAACCGCGAGCTGGTTGGATTTTTCACCGCCGTAATCGAGAACACGATTCAGCTGGCGGGTGTTGACGCCGAGCACGAATCCCGCCACCTTCGTATGACAGGCATTGCAATCCGAGCGGCTGGGATAATACCACTCCTGGCCGCCCTCTTTGCCGAGCTTGTAATCGCGGCGCACCGCCGAGTCGAGCAATTGGGCCTCGGTCCGCTCATCGTTCCAGAGGTAGGTATATCCATCCCAGCCCCGCTCGGAGTGGACCAGCAGCCTGGTCTCGAGACGTTTAGCCTCACCGAGGCTGAAGGTCTTGACCATGACGGTCCCGACCGGGAACTGCCAGTCGCCGGTGGCGCTGAACTTGATCTTGCCGCCGGCCGGCAGGGCGATGTAGCGCTCCTTGGCGGCGCCATCGGACCAGAGGGGGACATTCACATCGAAGGGAATCAGACCGGGTGCTGCCTCGAGGGTCTTCATATTGGTGAAGAACCCGGTCTCCGAGAGCTTGCGCGGAAAGGGCTTGCTCTTCT
>JAKUSY010000399.1 GCA_022451445.1 Planctomycetota bacterium | reverse complement strand
TGGTCTTGTAGTTGATCCCGGCCTTCGGAATATCGTCCCAATCCCCCTTGAGCTTCTTCGGCAGGGCCATCTCCCGGTGGGGATAGGGTTCGTAATAGGGTCTTGGCGCCACGAAGGGAACATGGGGCCGCACGAACCCGACACCGAGAAAAAACCTCCTGTCCTTATAGCTGCGGATCAGCTCGCAGGCCTTGGCCGCCGTCCTGCCATCTGAATGAACGAGATCGTCCCCATCGGCCTCGACCACGACGAAGGTATTGCCGCCTACTACCGGCCTCTTTCCATCAGGATTATTTTCAAGAGTTTCTCCCTTCCCGGGCGCCTTCCATTCCGGCCCCTTGGAGTTGAAGCGCTCACTCCAGGAGGCGGGATCATCCTCCCCATCGGTCCCCAGCTCGATCCCGCCGGGCACTCCCATGTGAAAAATCTTGCTGACGCGGGCGCTGTGGTAGCCTGAATTCTTGAAATGCTGCGCCCAGGTCGCCCGCTTGCCGATGGCCTTGCGAGGGCTCTTGTACTTCAGCATCTTGATCGCATGGGGATAGTAACCCGACATGAAAGAAGCCCGGGAGGGGCCGCAGTAGGTCCCCTGGCAGTAGGCCCGGGTAAAAAGAGTCCCGCGCGCCGCGAGGCTGTCGATGTTGGGTGTCCTGCAGACCTTGCTGCCGTAGCAGGAAAGCGCCGTCGCTGTCAGGTCATCTGAAATGATGAACAGCACATTGTATTTATTCCCCTCCAGGGCGGCGGCAGGCGAGGAATGAAAAAACCCCAGCCCGAAGAGGAAGAGCAGGCCGGCGAAGAAGGTATCGACTCTGGATTTCATATCGGCAGTATCGTAATCCCTCCAGCCGATCATGGACAGTAAATCGCCCGAAGCCTCCATTGCCATGGTTGACATCTTCGCAGAGAGGACCAAAATAGATTCTCCTTTTATCCGGGTGAGCGCCTCGGGTCGGTATCCGTCGCCCACCAGGCTCAACGGGTCTTTTCATGGTGGTTGGAGTGCACAGAGGTCGACACCTGCTTATCGATTGCAGCCGGGTCCCAAGGAGCGTCTGCCTTGCCGCCCAGGCGATGCTCGACGCGATGGCGCGTGCGGCCAGGCGCGCCGGAGCCACCGTCATCTCCCAGGTGCGCTATCATTTCGGCCACGACTCGGAGCCCGGCTTCACAGCCATAGTCCTCCTCGATGAGAGCCATTGCTCCGCCCACTCCTACTCCGATCTTCAGCAGATCGCCATGGACATCTTCACCTGCGGTAAGACGTCTCCCGAAAAGATCCTCGAATTTATCCGCGAAGAGGTGGACCTGGGAGAGGTCAAAACATCCCCGGTCTCCCGTTTCGCAAAGGAAATGCCTGATTCGTCTCACGGCGATGTCAGCGCCCCCCCCTGGGAAGAGAAGGCCAGCCCATGATCGAGCGAACACTGCGTGATGGACAAGCCGATGGGCTCTCGCCCCTCGAGAGCCTCGACCTCGACAACATCTCCACCTTCTCCGAGCTGGTCGAGGCGATGGGAAGGACCGCCTTTTCAGGCCGCAAGCTCGGCGAAGCGTACGAGGTCCTGCTCGAGATGGCCCGGGACGGGGAGTGCGAGGTCGTGCTCACCATCTCCGGCGCGATGACCGTCGCCAAGCAGGGAACCATCATCTGCGAAATGATCGATCGAGGGCTGGTGAAGGCCGTCGTCGCCACGGGAGCTCTCATCGCCCACGGACTCACCGAGTCCATCGGACTGACCCACTACCGAATGGACCCCAGCCAGCGTGACAAGGAGCTCTATGAACGGGGCTACAATAGGATCTATGACACGGTGGAGCTGGAGAGCAACCTGAACCAGGTCGAGGAGCTTGTGCGCTCCGTGCTCGATACTCACGAGCCTGGCGCTGCAGCCTGGTCATCTGCGGAATTCTGCCGCGCCGTTGGCGAGGTTCTCGCCAGGCGCAACGAGGGAAGGGGGATCCTGCGAAGCGCCTGGGAGCGGGACGTCCCCGTCTTCATCCCCGCCTTTACCGACAGCGAGATCGGACTCGATTTCTCGACCTGGGCGATGAAGAAACACCTCGATGAGCAGGCCGTCCACCCGGATGCCGCCGAACCCGGCTCCACGCTGGAGGCCGTGCCCGGGTTCAATCCCTTCCTGGATCTGCAGGAATACGCGAAGCTGGCCGGCGAGGCCGCCCGGCTGGGCATCTTCACCATCGGAGGAGGCGTGCCGCGCAACTGGGCCCAGCAGGTCGCTCCCTATTACGAGATCGCCAACGCCAGGCTCTCGACCAGTTGGAGACAGCCGAGGTTTCACTACGGAGTACGAATCTGTCCGGAACCTGCCCACCTTGGGGGTCTTTCGGGCTGCACGTATTCCGAAGGCGTCAGCTGGGGAAAATTCGTCCCCCCGGAAGAGGGCGGACGCTTCGCCGAGCTGCCCGCCGATGCGACCCTCGCACTCCCGCTTCTCATGAAGGCCGTTTTTGAGAAGCTCGATTCGAGCGAATGATGGTTGCTAGGGGCTTTCTCGATCTTCCTGACAGTGACCCCCGCGACGCCGAGGTAATTCTCCTGCCGCTGCCTTTCGAGGGCACGGTCTCCTGGGGAAGAGGAACAGCCCGTGGACCGAATGCCGTGCTCGATGCATCCCGACAGGTGGAGACCTGGGATGAAGAGACGGACTTCGATCTCAAAGACATCTCCTTCCACTGGTCGCAGGGGGTGTCTCCTGCCGACAGAGAGAAGCCGGGGGCGTATCTTGATCGGGTCCTTGAAGCCGCCCGCGCAGCCAATGAACAGGACGCCCTCGTCATCGGGGTCGGAGGGGAGCACAGCGTGAGCGCGCCGCTGGCGATCGCCGCCGCTGGACAGGAAGACCTCTCAGGCCTCACGGTGGTCCAGCTCGATGCCCACGCGGACCTGCGAGAAACCTATGGCGGAAGCGAGCACTCACATGCCTGTGTCATGCGGCGCCTTCTTGACAGGGGCGCGTCAATCCTTGCCATCGGCGTACGCTCAGTCTCGCGAAACGAGGCCGAGCACGGCCAATCAACCGGCAGATGGGAGCCCTGGTATGCGCACCGTCTCGCCGCAGAGGGCGAACGGGAAGATCCGCTGCTCGAGCGCCTCAGATCCATCGAGGGCGAATTCTACCTGACAATCGATACGGACTGCCTCGAGGTGACTCACTCTCCCTCCACGGGGACTCCTGAACCGGGCGGACTCCGCTGGTGGCAGGCGATGAAGTACCTGCGGACATTGCTGCAGTCATCATCCCGGAAGCTTGCCGGCCTCGACATCGTCGAGCCCGTCCCATGTGAAGGCACCACCGTCAATGAATACTCCTCAGCGCGAATCCTCTGCAAGGCCCTGGCCTATCTCCACAGCTACTCGAGGATCGCTGGGTGATCTCACTACCCGTTGTTGGCCCTGCGCTATAGTTCAGCTACACTTATAGCTTCGCGCCCTGCCCGCGGCCTCGCAGGCAGGAGACTCCCCCCCC
>JAKUSY010000398.1 GCA_022451445.1 Planctomycetota bacterium | reverse complement strand
CGGGCGGAGACATCTGGACCGGTGGCGACGATTTCAACTTCGACTATACGGAGTTCGCCGGAGACTTTGACGTAGCGATAGGAATCCTCGATTATTTTCACGATACCGGCGCCGGTCGCTGGGGGAAGATGGGCCTCATGGCTCGCCGTGAATTGACCCGGGATTCCGAATTCGTCATGACCCAGATCCACGGACCCGCCACCGACGACCAGGCGCGCCAGGCGGGGCGACGGGAGCACGGCAACGCGGGGGGCGGTATGTACGAAACCATTCTGCCGGGCGGGTCGGGAGCACGCCCGGCCGCGATCCGGCTGACCCGGCGGGGCAACTTTTTCCAGTCCTGGTGGGCCGCGGAGCTTCCCGACGATCCCTATGATGATTCTTCCTGGATCGAGGGACCGATTGAAAACAGCGCTACGATGCCCGATGCCGTCTTCGTGGGTTTCGCGAACTCCGACCACAACTCGGATGGGGCCATCGCCCAGACGGTGGTCTATACCTCGGTTAACGATGATTTCAACGAGGTCAATGGTGAGGTCATAGGAAACGATGTCGGGGGGCAGTCGGAAACTCTGATGCCTGATGTCGGCGAGGATCCCTGCGGCGAGGAGCCCGGGGGGGGCGAGATCTGCGACAACGGCGAAGATGATGACGGAGATGGCCTTGCCGATTGCGAGGACAGCGACTGCGCCTGCAAGCCCTCGGCGGAGGTTTGCGACAATGGAGTAGATGACGATGGGGATGGCGCGGCCGATTGCGAAGATACCGACTGCGCTGAGGACGCCAGCTGCCGGGCGGCTGCCGAGATCTGCGATAACGGAATTGATGACGATGGAGATGGGACCGCCGACTGTGACGATGCGGACTGTTCCGATGAGGCGGCCTGCAAGGCGCCTGCAGGAGTGCTCTTTGTGCGAGGGGATTCCAACTCCGATGGTAGCGTGAACCTCACCGATGGCGTCATACCGCTGCTCTTTCTTTTCAGCGCCGGCCCGCCCCCGGCCTGCGCCGATGCCGCGGACACCAACGATACCGGGGCAATCGAGATCACCGATTGCATCATCATCTTCAGCTGGCTCTTTGTCGGCGGCGCTCCCCCGGCTCCGCCGGCTCCGGAGAGTCCCGGGTATTCGTCCGCCGAGTGCGGAACCGATCCAACCGAGGACGGAATCGGCTGCGGAGTTACCTCAGCCATCTGTCAATAGCGCCCCTGAGGCGAGGGCAGCGGCCCGTCTCCAGCCGTCCGCAGAGAATCCTGCAGCGCCGATTGACCGGTTTTTCCCGTCGAGGGGGCCGTTAATAACCTCCGAACGAACATGCGTTTACAACTACGGACATCGGCGCCGCCTTTGTGTGTTAGGATGCCGCCTGAATCAACAAACTACTCCCATTTATAGAGAGCTTGATTGGATGATGCTCAAGAAGACAGTGGTCGCCGGGCTTGTTTTTATCGGGGCGGTCACGGCTCTCCGTGCCGCCGACCTGACCCTGGATGCCATTTTCCCCACTGACCGGGTTCTCGATGTTCAGATTACCGTCGCCCCGGGAGATTGGGACACCATCCGCAACCAGTCCCGAAATTTCTTTGAAGCGCTCAACGCCAGGAGGCAGTTTGAGCCGATTCCTGGACCCTATACCTATGTTGAGGCCAGCGTGTCGATCGACGGAGTCGAGTTCCCGAAGGTCGGGCTTCGCAAGAAAGGGTTCATCGGTTCCCAGAGCAGCATCCGTCCCTCGCTCAAGGGGAAGCTCGATTTTGTCGATCCCGAGGGAAAGATAGAGGGACTTAACAACCTGACGTTCAACAACAACAAGCAGGACGCCGCCCTGGTGAGCCAGTTCATGGGGTATGACCTTTTCAACAAGGCCGGATCGCCGGCCCCCCGGTGTTCCTTTGCGAACCTTACCGTCAACGGCAAGAACCTCGGCATCTACTCCCATGTGGAAACCTATCGGAAGCCGTTGCTGAAGCGCGGCTTCGGCGATGACGAGGGAACCCTCTACGAGGGTACCGTTGTGGATTTTTACGAAGACTGGGAAAAGAGCTTTGAGCTCAAAAGAGGCGATGACGAGGCAGGGCGCGCAAAGATCAAGGAGCTGATCGGCTTGTTGAACGCCGGCGGCGGCGCTACCGGGGTCGCGATCCTGGACGCTGAAAGCGGGGGCGCGGGCTGGGTTCCCACCAGCAACGAGTTCGATGAGGGCTGGATGAGGCCCGGCTTCGATGATTCCAGGTGGAAGAAGGGCCGCGGCGGCGCCGGCTTCGAGATAACGGGCGGCTACGAGGACCATTTCAGCCCGGAGCTCGATTTCGAAAAAGAAATGCATGAACAGACGGGGTCGGTCTACCTGCGGTACTCGTTTGACGTTCAAGATCATCTCAGCAAGATTAAAGGACTCACCCTTCGCATGAAATACGACGATGGTTTCATCGCCTATCTCAACGGCCGGCGCGTGACGGATGCCAACGCGCCGAGGTCCGCGGGGTGGACCTCGCAGGCTACGGGACCTCACGATGATGGCGCCGCGATCAGGTACGAGAACTTTCCGATTTCCGAGCATATCGGCAAGCTTCAAAAAGGCGTCAACATCCTGGCGATCCACGGCCTCAACACCTCGCCTGAAAGCTCCGACCTGCTGATCTCTCCGGAATTGCGAGCCAGCGAAGAGGCCGAGAAAGAGAAAGACATCGAGAAGGAGATCGGCTCGCTTGTCGATCTCGATGCGTTCTACAAATTCTGGGCCATGGAAGGCCTGCTCGGCTTCTGGGACGGTTATTCGGGCAACAGGAACAACTTTTATTTCTATCTGAACCCGGCTACAGGGAAATTTCATTTCACGCCCTGGGGGGCCGACTCACTCTTCGTGAAATACAGCTTTGTCAACCCGGACCGCAGGGTGCCGTTGTCGGTGAAGACAGGCGGCCTGATCGCCAACAGGCTCTACCAGCGGCCACAGTCACGGGCTCGCTACAAGAAGACTCTCCTGGCCATCCTCGGCAGCCATTGGGATGAAAAGAAGCTGCTGGCCGAAACCGATCGAATCGAGAAGCTGCTTGAGCCCTATGTGGAAAAATACAGCAGGCAGAGGCGCTTTGGGCGCAGCCTTGAAGGGGTTCGTGAGTTCATCAGGACCCGCCGGGAGGAGCTGCTCGAGGAAATCGCCGATGGAATGCCGCTCTGGAAAAAGGCGCATGAGCCACCGGTAGCTATCCCCGGGGGAGGAATTTTCGGCCGGGGACGGGGTCGGGACGATGACAAGGAGAAGGACAGTAATGCCGCCGATGACAAGCCCAAGGACCTCTGGGACGCCGCCCGCAAGGGCGACGTGGAGGCCGTCAAATGGCATCTCGAAAAGATGGGAGAAAAGGATGCCATCGACCGGAAGGATGGCCTTGGCGCTGCCGCGCTCAGCTGGGCAGCTGGCCTGGGCCGCCTGGGGGTGGTTGAGTACCTGGTCAAGAACGGCGCCAACGTCAATATCACCAACAAGGAGGGGGAGACCCCGCTGGATGATGCCCTGGGGCCGATGGACGACCAGGCCGCAGAATTCATCGCCGGTATTTTTCGTGTAAAGATCGATCCTGATGAGGTCAACAAGGCCAAGCCCAAGATTGCCGCCTTGCTGAAGAAGAATGGGGGAAAGACCGGGGTAGAGCTTGGAGGCCCCAAGGCGGCTGACATCTGGTCAGCAGCGAGGTTTGGAGACATTGATTCCATCAAGAAGCACCTTGGCGCGGGAACGGGCATCGAT
>JAKUSY010000397.1 GCA_022451445.1 Planctomycetota bacterium | reverse complement strand
ACCGATTTGACCTCGAAGTCCTTGAAGCCTTCGAGGTGTTCGGCTATGTGATTTCCGAGGAAGTTCTTATAGGAAGATTTCTGGGAGGGTTGCTGCTCGTCCCAGACAAGCACGCGGATTTTCTTTCCGCCTTCCCGGGCGAAACAATTGGTGGCGACCTGGAGCAGGGCCAGGGAGATGAGCGCTAGGCAGAGAGCTGTTCGCTTCAGCATGTTCATTTCACTCCTGTCGTATCCGGTTTATTCCAGGACTGGATTCACATCAGGAGCATATTCACTCCAGCCGCGGTTCACAAGCCGAGGGAGCCTGTTTTTGTAAAACTCCGACAGGACTCTTCCCAGCGTACGTCCAACGACTTACGATAAGCTGCGCTTTGCTCCAGCAAATATAAACGACAGGAGAACAGACATGAGACAGAGTAAGACTACCCGCCGCAGCTTCCTGAAGAAGACGGCCGGCGCGGCCATCACGGTTCCGACCATCGCCACAGTCCCCCTGTTTGGAGAAGATGCTCCCAGCAATAAGGCCACGATCGGTTTCGTCGGGACCGGCAACAACGGCACCAATTGGATGGGGCGCTTCCTCGGCGACAAGAGGATGCGCGTTGTCGCTGTCTGTGACGTGAACAAGGAGGGGCCAGGCTATTGGGGCGGGTCCGTGCGCGGCCGCGAGCCGGCCATCCGAAGGGTGAACGGTCACTACAAGGACAAGGGCTGCGCGGGCTACGAAGACTTCCGCGACGTCATCGGCCGCAAGGACGTCGATGCGATCTACATAGGAACCCCGGATCACTGGCACGCCCTCGTCGCCGTTCACGCCGCGAAGGCAAAGAAGGACGTCTACGGGCAGAAGCCCCTTTCGCTGACGATCGCCGAGGGCCGCGCCATGGTCAAGGCGGTAGAGGAAAACAAGATCGTCTGGCAGACCGGTAGCCAGCAGCGCTCGGACAGGAATTTCCGGCGCGCCTGCGAGTTGGTCCGGAACGGGAGGATAGGAAAGCTCCATACCGTCCTCTGCGGCTTGCCGGGGGGCATACCCGATTACGGGAAGACGTTTAATAAGACTGAGACCGTCCCGGTTCCTGATGGGTTCAATTTTGACATGTGGCTGGGACCGGCTCCGGAAGCCGAGTTCTGCCCGGCGCGGGTAGGAGTGAATTTCCGCTGGATCCTGGACTACTCGGGAGGGCAGTTGACGGATTGGGGAGGCCATCATCCCGATTGCGCGCAATGGGGCATGGGAACCGAACGCACCGGCCCGGTTGCCATCAAGAACCAGAAGGCAACGTGGGCGAAGCACCCGGTCTACAATACGGCGACCGAATATTACTTCGAGTGCCATTACGCCAGCGGCGTGAAGTTGCTTATCTCCAATCGCGACAATCGTCCCAAGGACGAACGCGAGGTGCGCTGGCGCGGCGGTGTGACCTTCATCGGAGAGGATGGCTGGGTCTGGGCTGACAGGGGACGCCATGATTGCAGCAACAAGGCCCTCCTCAAGGAAGAGCGCGGCCCGGATGCGATCCGCCTCTACCAGAGCGACAACCACGTCAGGAATTTCATCGACTCCATGTTCTCCCGCAAGGAGACGGTCGCCCCGATCGAGGTGGCGCACAGGTCGATATCGCTCGCTCATCTCGGCAATATTTCAATGCGCCTGGGCAGGGATCTGAAATGGGATCCCGCCACTGAGAAGATCGCCGGCGACAAGAGCGCCAACGAGATGCTCAGCCGCGCCTACCGCAAGCCCTGGGTGCTCTGAGAAGCCCCGCTACCGGATGCCCAGCCGCTGATCGTCAACCAGGCCCTTCGCCGTCATCGATGACGGCTCCCGGCCTCGCCTCTTTGCCGGGGATCAGATCCTTCGAGCTTGCATGAGGTGGGCTATGGTGCTGGAATAGGGCTGCGCGTTGATTGGGTAACGCGTGTACAGCGAGGCGCAAGGCCCGTTTTTTCAAACAAACTGAGCGGAGGAAAACTCATGAGATTATGGAAGCTCATGGCGCTGGTATGCGTGTCGGTGGTAGTTTCAGCAGGGGTTCTGTTTGACAAGACAGCCCAGGCCGGAGAGGTCTATCTTGGGGATATCGTCGGCAACGGCGATGGTACCGGTAACGCCACCGGGGAGTACGTCGGCATCAACGCCGATACGGGCCTCTTCGAGGTGGGGCACAACAACGCCGATATTCCCAACAGTGGAGAGAATCCTCAATTCGTCGAAGAGTCTCCGTTTATCGACAGCGTTTTTCTTCTCTCGACCCCCATGCAGACGATCAATCTGGAAGGCGTGGCGTTCCAGTTCGGCCCCCAGGATGCCGCCGGGGGCACCTGGAACCACATTCTCTCCAACGTGACGCACGACATCGACAAGGGGATCACCGACGTCTGGGCCGGGGGAATGCACCACTGGCGCGGCTCGATCGGAATTCACGCCGCCGCGGGCGTCACCTTCGATCTCGAGGAGATCCGCAACGAGCACGGCTTCGAGGTGGTCAGGTACTTCCAGAGCTTCATGGGAAGCGACCAGTGCGGCGGCATGCAGATCACCGTTCACGCGATTGTCAGCGATGACCTCGAGGTCATCGATGCCGTCAGCCTCGGTCCCATGACCACCAACCAGGGCGAGTTCGTCAGCCTCGAGATTCCCGAGGATGCGATGTACCTCACCCTGGCGGTGGGTGCCGCCGATGGGGGCATCGGCTGCGCCCACGGCGTCTTCGCCGAGGCGGTGATCACCGACACCTTTCCCGCCGATCGCAGTGTCTCGACTCCCGCCGGCCGGCGTCCCTGTCCGCCGTTTGGCGGTGGGCCCATCGAGGTGACGATCTCACAGGATATCGGCGATGGAGACCCCGATGAGACAGTGGTCATCAACGAGTTCATCACCGGCCCGGTGTCCGCGGATATGATCACCGCCGAGGGAGCTGTCATCGAGCAGCGTGTTCCCTCCGGCCTGAACGACCAGGGTTTCATCCAGAGCTGGCTGCTGATGGGGCCTTTTCAGCAGGGGGGCGCCGCGGTGCCCGGCATTGCGAACATCCAGCTCGACTACCTGACCGACGGAGATGTTACCGAGCTGGACGTGGAGCCGGAGCCCGGAGGTCAGATCGAGACTGATTTCTTCGGCGCGGCGGCCAGCGGCGGCCTGCTGGCCACGCCCGGCGCTCCGGATATCAATCCCGGCGGCATACCGACCTGGAATCCCTACACGTCCGCCAATGACACGATCAACTTCAACGATTTCTACGGCGGCGATCTCAACAACAATATGGTGTACGCCTTCGCCTACGTGACCTTCGAGGACGATATGGAGGTCGATATCGGGCTCGGCAGCGATGACGCCGTGCAGGTTCTTTTCGACTACCAGGATGTCTATGTCAATGACGTCGCGCGTGGCTGCGGCGGGGCCAACGAGGTACAGGATACCGTGATGTTGAACCTCGATTTCGGACCGGTGGAGGCCGGGGTTCACACGCTCATGGTCAAGGTTTTCGAGGGCGGCGGCGGACATTGTTTCCGGTTGCGCTTCCAGGATGCCTTTACCTTCGAACCGATCACCGAGGGCATCGAGGTTTGTTTCGTAGGCGACCAGTCTCCGTGCGAGTGGGATCCAATCGGCGTGGATATCGCCTGGGAAACCACCAGGGGAGCCCTCAATGATGGAGTCACCTACGAAATCGACTCCGACGAAGGAACCTTCAATATGGGAGGCTGGATCGGGCAGCGCTCTATCTACGGGTATCTCACCGCCAGCGTCGCACCTTGTGA
>JAKUSY010000396.1 GCA_022451445.1 Planctomycetota bacterium | reverse complement strand
GCTGTCGAAAGATCCCGCCGATTACGTCATCGGCGGCAACGGGGTCGGCGGCTCGATCGCCGCTTTCTGTGCCGCTGAGCACCCTGAGCCCTTCGGTAAAGTGCTGTGTGAAAGCGCGGATTTCTCGAGGTGCATCTCAAACGCCGAGGGCGGCGGCTCGAGGTGCGTACCGGGCCGTTTCGCGAAGCCCGGCGACACAAAACCGAGCTTCTACCTCTCACTCGGCGAGCTCGAGAGCAACGCCCTTGCCGCCAGCAACCGCCACCTGCGCGACGTCCTGCGCGCCGGCGGCTACAAGCTCAAGTGGTCCCGCTTCGCAGGCAACCACAACTCCCGCACCTGGTGCGCGGCGCTCGCCGCCGGGCTGGAGAACCTCCTGCCGGGTTCCTGAAGATCGTCAGTATTTCCTCAAGCCAGGAGTTCGCCGATCACCTTGCCGCCGAATTGGGAGAGCTGCTTGAAGCGGCCGCCGTGGAGGTAGGTGAGCTTGTTGTCGTCGAGGCCGAGGAGGTGGAGCAGGGTGACGTGCAGGTCGCGGATCGGGTGGACGACGTCGACGGCCTTCTCGCCGAGCTCGTCGGTGGCGCCGACCACGGCTCCGGCGTTCACTCCGCCGCCGGCGAGGAAGATCGGCATCGCCTGGTTGTTGTGGTCGCGGCCGACCTTCTGGCCCCCCGAGCGCATGCCGTTGTCGGGGGTGCGGCCGAACTCGCCGGTCCAGATGACCAGGGTGTCATCCAGCAGGCCGCGCTCCTTGAGGTCGCTGATGAGGGCGGCGATGGGCTTGTCGACCGAGCGGATGCGCTCTGAGTGCGCCCGGGCGATGTAGTCGTGCGAGTCCCAGCCGGCGGTGTAGACCTGGACGAAGCGGACTCCGTTTTCCAGCAGCCGCCGGGCGAGCAGGCAGCGGCGGCCGAAGTCGGCGGTGCGCTGGTCGTCGAGACCGTAGTCTTCCCGGGTGGCGGCCTTCTCTTTCTCAATATCAAGGATTCCCGGCACCTGCAGCTGCATGCGGAAGGCCAACTCGTAGCTCTCCATGCGGGCGGCGAGTTCATTGTGCGCGGGATGCTTCGCGGCATGGGCCTGGTTGAGGCTCGCCAGCAGGTCGAGGTTGCCTCTCTGGTGCTTGCGGGTGACGCCGGCGGGAGGGTGCAGGTCGAGGATGGGGGAGCCCTTCGGTCGCAGCGTGGTGCCCTGGTAATGCGGCGGCAGGAAGCCGCTCGACCAGTTGGCCGCGCCGCCCTGGGGCGAGGCGACCTCGGGCAATACGATGAAGCCCGGCAGGTCCTGGTTCTCGGTGCCCAGTCCGTAGCTGACCCAGGAGCCGATCGCCGGGTCGCCGCCGAAGCGGTTGCCGGTGTTCATGTGGTAGTTGGCGGTCGGGTGGTTGATCGATTCGCCCTGGCAGCCGCGGTAGACGCAGAGCTCGTCGGCGACGCCGGCGAGGTGCCGCCAGTGTTCGCACATGTCGATACCGGCCTTGCCGGCTTTTTTGAACTTGAAGGGGCTCTTGATGAAGTAGCGCTTCCCGGAGCCCATCGCCGAGACGAATTTGTCGGTGCGCTTGAACTTCTTCAGGTGAAGCTCGGAGAGTTTTTCCTTCGGGTCGAAGGTGTCGATGTGGCTCGGCCCGCCCGCCATGTAGAGCAGGATGCAGCGCTTCGCCCTTGGGTTGGGCAGATGGGGAGCCTTCGGCGCGAGCGGTCCTCTGGAGGCCTCTTCGGCGCGCAGCATCGAGTGGAAGGCGACGGCTCCAAGCCCCCCGGTAACTCCATATAGAAAATCGCGTCGGTTCATGGTCAGTAAATATAAACGAATTCGTTCGAGTTGAAGAGTACCAGGCAGAGATCGGCCAGCGCCCGCGTCGGGGGCTTCACGTCCCACGCCTGTAGGTCGTCGACATAGCCGCCGGCGTAAATATCGAGGTCCTCCACCCACCAGAAGTCCAGCCCGGTCATCTCCTCGACCATCTGGCGCACGACGTATTTCGGTTTTTCTTTTTTGACCGGCTTGATGGTCTCGTGGCTTTTTGTCGCCCGCTCGAGGTGGCCGAGACAGCGCTGGAGCTCTTCGTCCGTGGGTGCCCGCTGGTAGGCCAGCCGGAAGGCACGGGTAACCTGGGCTCGGAGGTTGCCGGGTTTTTCTTTTTTGATGCGTGCGGCGAAGGCCAGCGCCCTGGCGCGAACGATGGGGCTGTTGAGCAGGGTGAAGGCCTGTGGCGCGATGGTGGATGAGTCGCGGCGCTCACAGGAGAGATCCGGTCCCGGCTTGTTGAAGACCTCGAGCAGGGGGTCGGCGAGGGTACGGATACGCTCGGCGTAGATCGTGCGGCGGTTTCGCTGGCCGGGCAGGGGGTCGGCCTGGTAGGCCGGGCCGACGGAGCCCATGATGTGCCGTGGCTGCATGGCGACCTCTTCGTTGATCTCGGGATGGATCGGGATGCCTCCCATCTCAGGGTTCAGCTCTCCTGAGACCGCCAGCATCGCGTCGCGTAATTCCTCGGCGGTGAGGCGGCGCGGCCGAAAGGAGGCGTAGCTCGTTCCACGCGGGTCGAGCTCGGCGAGCTTCGCAGGGTCGGGATGGGCCGCGGCGCGCCGCCAGGCGGCTGAAGAGAGGATGAGCCGGTCGAGCTTCTTGAAGGACCAGCCACCCGCGATGAATTCCGAGGCCAGCCAGTCGAGCAGCTCTGGGTGGGAGGGCCGCGCTCCCCTGGCGCCGAAATTGTTCGGGTTGGCGGCCAGCGCCTGGGAGAAGCGCCATTGCCAGACGCGGTTGACGATGACGCGGGCGGTGAGGGGGTTCTTTTTCGAGGAGATCCATTCCGCCAGCTTCGTGCGGCGTCCTCCGGTCGCATCCGTTACCGCGGATCCTTCCTCGGAGCCCGCGAGGAAGCTGAGCACGCCGGGTTTGACTGATTCTCCAGGTGATTCGAGGGAGCCGCCCTTGAGGATCCGGACCTCCGGGACCTTTGCGTTCCTGCGTTTATTTTCAGGCGGCATCCAATGGATGGCCTGCTGTGAGTTGCGCGCGATGTCGCTGCCGCTGTAGACGCTGAAGGCCAGGGGCCTGTAGCGCGCGAGTTCCTGCTGGAGCTGCTGCGAGCGCTTCTTGCGGACCTTGTCGTGTCCCTTCTTCTCGCTGTCGAGATCGAAGTTCTTGATGGGACGTTCTTTCTCGGGGATCGAGAGAAGACTCCGGATCATTTTTTTCTTTGCGAGTTCCTCGAAGCGGGCCTTTCCCTCGGCCAGTCCCTTGCGGTTCTCCCGGGGCTGGTAGGGAACCTGCCGGTGCGCGAATTGCACCGGCGCGAAGATGGCCTGCATGCGATAGTAGTCACGGGTGGGGATGGGGTCGAACTTGTGGTCATGACAACGGGCGCAGCGCAATTCATTGCCGAGGAAGGTGACGCCGACGGAGTTGACGACATCGTCGAGGAACAGCTGGCGGGTCACGATCGCCACGCTCATCCCTGTGTGCTCCCACGGTCCCATGCGCAGGAAGCCGGCGGCGATGAGATGATCAGGGTCGCCCGGCTTGATCTCATCGCCCGCCAGTTGTTCGCGGATGAACTGGTCGAAGGGTTTGTCGGCGTTGAAGCTCCGGATGACGTAGTCGCGGTAGCGCCAGGCGTGCGGCCTGGGGTAATCGTTCGAGAAACCCGCCGAGTCGGCGTAGCGCACCACGTCGAGCCATTGGCGCGCCATCTGCTCGCCGTAGTGGGGGCTCTCGAGCAGTTGCTCGACCAGGGTTTGCCAGGCACCGGCGGGATCTTTTTTCCAGGTGGCGAG
>JAKUSY010000395.1 GCA_022451445.1 Planctomycetota bacterium | reverse complement strand
TGTGTCCCCGGCCTCTGCAGCCGTCCGATCACCGCCGCCCTCGACGAGGAGGGAAATCTCTACGGCAGTGATTCCTCAGGCAGCAACGAAAAGGTCGAGGAGCAGCTCAATAATAGACCGCACCGAATTCTACGACTCCAGGACCGCGATGGAGATGGAACCTACGAGAAGAGAACCGTCTTCGCTGACCGGATGATGTTCCCCGAGGGCACCCTCTGGCACGACGGCTCCCTCTACGTCTCGGCGCCGCCGAGCATCTGGAAGCTGACCGACACCGATGGAGACGGGGTCTGCGATGAGCGCGAGGAATGGTTCAAGGGGACCCTCACCGGCTGCGCCAACGATCTGCACGGCCCCTACCTCGGGCTCGACGGCTGGCTCTACTGGTGCAAGGGGGCCTTCGCCGAGCAGACCCATGCGCGTCCCGAGGGAAAGCCCCTGGTGACCCGCGCGGCCCACATCTTCAGGCGCAGGCCCGGCTCCCGGTGGATCGAGCCCGTCATGACGGGCGGCATGGACAACCCGGTCGACGTCGAGTTCCTGCCGAGCGGAGAGCGCTTCTTCACCACCACCTTCCTGCAGCACCCGGCCGGGGGCCGGCGCGATGGGCTCATCCACGCGGTCTACGGCGGCGTCTACGGCAAGAAACACGGAGTTCTCGATGGACATAAGCGAACCGGCGAGCTGCTGCCGCCCCTGGCCCACCTCGGGCCGGCAGCCCCCTGCGGTCTCACACGCTACCGCTCGGAAATCTTCGGTGAAGAATACCGTGACAACCTCTTCGCCTGCTGCTTCAACCTGCACAAGATTACCCGCCACCAGCTCACCCCGAGGGGCGCCACCTTCGCCAGCCGCGACAGCGACTTCCTGGTCTCGGACAACGTCGATTTCCATCCTACCGACATCCTCGAAGATGCCGATGGCAGCCTGCTGGTGATCGATACCGGGGGCTGGTACAAGCTCTGCTGTCCTACCTCCCAGCTGCACAAACCGGACGTGCCCGGGATGATCTACCGGGTTCGAAAAAAAGACTCTCCCAGGGTCAAGGATCCTCACGGCTCGAAAATCGACTGGCAGGGGGCCGCCGACCAGCTCGCGATCCACCTCGATGACGAGCGCCCGGCGGTTCGGGAGCGGGCCAGGAGCGAGCTCGCACGCAGGGGCGGCACCACCGTCAAGGAGCTGAAGCAGACCCTTGCTCACTCGCGATCAGCGCGCGCCAGGCGCAACGCGATCTGGAGTCTGTGCAGGAACGACAGCGATGAAGCCCGCGCCGCGGCACGAGACGGGCTCAGAGATATGGACAGGAGTGTACGCCAGGCGGCCGCCCATGCCGCGGGGCTCTGGCGGGACAGGCGCGCCCGCGAAGAACTGGAAGAGCTCCTGGGAGATGACTCCGTCCAGGTACGAAGAAGCGCGGCCGAAGCGCTCGGGAGGCTGAAAGATCCCGCTGCCGTCGCGAAGCTGCTCGCCGCCTCGAACGGGATTCGCGACCGGGTCCTGGAGCACTCGATCATCTACGCTCTTATCGAAATCGCCCAGCCTGGCGCAACGCGAAAGGGATTGAAGGCCCCCGGCGTCGAGACACGGCGGGTCTCGTTGATCGCCCTCGACCAGATGGATGGTGGCGCCCTGGAGTCGGCGGCCGTGATCGCCTTCATGCAGGCAGAGAACCCCGCGGCCCGGCAAACCGCCGGCTGGATACTGTCGCGCCACCCCGAGTGGAATGAAGCCATAGCTGGCGCTCTGCGCCCGCAGGTTGAAAAAAACCTGGCTGCGCCTGGAAGGCTGAAGCCGCTGCTGGCGCAACTCGGAGGACATCCCGCGCTTAGAGAGCTGCTCGATGCCGCCATCAGGTCCGGAGGACTTGCGGGACCTTCGCGGGATGTCCTCCTCGCCACCCTGGCAAAGAGCCCCATCGCCACCCCCCCACCCACCTGGAGCGTCCACCTTGCCCGTCGCCTGGACTCCGGGGATGCGAGCCTGCGGGACAAGGCCCTCGCGGCCCTGAAAAACCTCGAGCTCCGTCCGCAAGGAGAGCTCCTGGGCTCGCTTCTGAAGATATCAGGAGATACGAAGCTCTCCGCGCAAAAACGCCTGGAGGTCATCTCGTCTTCACCCGGACTCCTTTCGAAGGCGCCGCTGGAAATCTTCGAGTTCGTACTCGGGCAGCTCACCCCTGAAAAATCCGTCTCGCTCCGAGAGGAGGCCATCCGCTCGATCTCCTCCGCATCCCTCGACCGAGCAAGAAAGCTGGCCCTCGCAGCCAGGATCCGCGATTGCGGGCCACTCGAAGTAAACCGCCTCTTCCAGGTCTTCGCGAAAGAGACAGACGAAGAGATCTGCGGCCGCCTGCTCAGGTCGCTGACGGCATCCGTGGGCCGGGACGGCCTGCGATCGGAGGCCCTCGAGGAATGGCTGAAGAAGAAATCCGCGGCCCTTAGAGGAGAAGGAGCCGGTCTTGTCGAAAAATTACAGGGCGATCGACGCGAACAGAAAAAACACCTGGCGGCTCTCAGCGAGTCTCTCCCCGAAGGCGACATCCGCCGCGGCCAGGCGGTCTTCAACAGTCCGAAAACCGCCTGTTCGTCCTGCCATGCTATCGGCTATCTCGGCGGCCGTACCGGCCCCGACCTGACCCGCATCGGCCAGGTCCGATCCGAAATCGACCTGCTCGAGGCACTCGTCTATCCGAGCCTCAGCATCGTGCGAAGCTACGAGTCGGTCGAGGTCATCACGAGGAGTGGGAAGGTACACAGCGGCCTCCTGCGGGAGGAAGCGGGAGGAAAAATAACGGTGACCACCGGCCCCACCACCAGCGCCACGATCGCCAGGGAAGACATCATCGAGCTGCGCCCGGGCAAGACCTCTATCATGCCGGCCGGCCTTGACAAACAGATCTCCAGGCAGGAGCTGGCCGATCTGCTCGCCTTTCTGAAAGCGACGAAGTGGAAGTGAAAATAAACTGCTGGAACAGACGAACTGATTCGTCTGTACTGGAAGTCTTGCCTCCTGCAAATAAACGACGAAAAAACCGGTTCCGACACCTCAAACAGATGGAGACACCATGCTGAAAACTTCAGTCCCCTTTACGGCGCTGCTGATCCTCACCTGCCAGCTCACCTTTGCTGCGCATCCCCACCGAGTGGTCTGGGAGGGCGAATCCGGCCCCGGCAAGGGCAAGCACATCGTGCTGATCGCCGGCGACCACGAGTACCGCGGCGAGGAGACCCTCCCCGCTCTCGGCAGGATCCTCGCGAAGCACTACGGCTTCAAGTGCAGCGTGTTCTTCACCACCGACAGGAAGACCGGCTTCATCAAGCCGGGCAGCTCCTGGATCTCGGGCCTTGAAGATTTGAAGACCGCCGACCTCATGATCGTCTTCCTGCGTTTCCAGAACTTCCCGCACGAAGAGATGCAGCACTTCGTCGACTACCTCGACGCGGGCAAGCCCGTCATGGGCCTGCGAACATCGACGCACGCCTTCAATGGGACACGCGACGCCTACGCGAAATACTCCAACGGCTATAACGGGGCCGACTACAAGGGAGGCTTCGGAGAACAGATCCTCGGAGAGAACTGGGTCGGCCACTACGGCCGCAACCACCGCCAGAGCTCGATCCTGATGCTTGAAAAGGATCAGCTGAACCACCCGATCCTGCGCGGGGTCGAGAACGTCCACACCCAATGCGGCGGCTACAAGGCCTTTCCCCTCACTGGCAGCGTGACGCTCGCCCGGGGGCGGATTCTCAACGGCATGGAAGCCGATGCGGAACCCGACAAGACCAAGGAAGAGATGCCCGTGG
>JAKUSY010000394.1 GCA_022451445.1 Planctomycetota bacterium | reverse complement strand
GGCGAATCGGGTCGGCCGGCCCCGCGGGAATATTGTTGTGGATACCGTAGACATAGGAACGGTGCTTCTGTGTCTTGCCTGCCAAAACGCCGAGGAAACTGCTGCCGTCGTAATTCTTCTTCCCCGGCTTGCCTCCCGCCGCCTCCAGCAGCGTCGGCAGGATGTCGGCGTACTGCACCAGCGCAACGGTCCTTTTCCCGACGGCTGTCTTTCCGGGCCAGCGGGCGATAAGGGCAGTGTGCAGACCGGTGTCCCAATTGGTCCACTTGCAGCCGGGAAACTGCGAACCCTGTTCCGAGGTGAAGAGGACCAGCGTCTCAGCCGCCTTGCCCGATGAGTCAAGCGCCCCGAGGATCTCACCCACCTGCCCGTCCATGTAGGTGATCTCGGCGAGGTACTTGCCGTAATCCTCCCGGGTCCTGGGAGTGTCGGCGATATTCGGCGGCAGCTTGATCTTCTTCGGCGGGTACTTCGACGCGTCGCCCATCACCCAGGGAACGTGCGGCTCGACGAGGGCGACGACCAGGCAGAATGGCTGATCCCCCGCCCTGGAGATGAATTCGCCGGCTGATTTCAGGTCGTGCTTGCGGGTCGGATTGCGTACGCAGTTGGGATCGAAGCCTCCAACGTTCACGAAGGGGAAGGCCTTCTGAGGCTTCACGTGTACCTTGCCGGCGATCCCTACCCTGTAGCCGAGAGCCTTGAGGTGCTGCGGCATGCTGGTGACCATCGGCCGGCTGGCGGAGTGGTTCCAGGCGCAGCCGTTTCTCATCGGGTACTGACCGGAGTAAAGCTCCGCCCGGCAGGGCTGGCACATCGCCTCGCTCAGGTAGGCCAGGTTGAAGGTCAGGCCCTGGGTTGCCAGTCGATCGATGTTCGGCGTCTTCGCGTTCTGTCCGCCGTAGAGCGCCAGATCGTTGTAGGTGCAGTCATCGGCCATGATGATGAGGAAGTTCGGCCGGGACTGCGGACCACCGGCTCCTTCGGCAGTGAAAGCCGGAGACAGGCTCGACAGTGCTATAGACAATAACCCGCAAAGTCGGAGCGCTGTGGAACGGTTAAAAACAGGCAGGGTGTTGTTCATAGCTCCGCATCATAGGCGACTCACCGCCGGGAGAACAGGCCATCCTGCCCTTCAACAACCCGTGGAGGGCGCGCAGCCGAGATCCCCGGCACTTCCGAGAGGATCGGGATCGAAACCGCAATCAAGCGTCGGTGAACCCGGGGGAGATGGTGGTGGCCCCCCGCGAAAAAGAAAATTCAGCACGTGGATTCCATCGGAAATGTCCACGGCCCCTGAGTTGTCGAAATCCGCCGCCTCGAGGCAAGATGGAACGGAACCACCGAGAAACAGAAAATTCAGGGTCCTGACGGCATCGGTGATGGTCATCGCCCCATCGCCATCTCCATCACCGCGATGGAAAACCGGGGCGACCACCTTGCTGATGCTCATATTGTCGAAAACCCGGTTGTCCCGTCCGACCGCTGAGAGGAGAAGCCGGGGCCCCTGGAAATCCAACCGGACATGGTGGTAAACACTGGCGTAATAGGCAGTGTTGGCGCCAGGGTTCCTCTGCGCCAGGCTTCCTCCACCGCCGCCGGTGACGACGTAGATCGGGGCATCGGGATCCTGGTAATCGGGATCCTCTCCGGCTCCGACCGGCCGGGCGTTTCTCATCGGATAGAATCTCTCGTAAAAATGGGCGTGCGCCTGGAACACCAGGTCAACCCCGTAGCGCGCGAAGAGGGGATCGAGGGCTCGCCTGTTGGCCTCGTCCGCCAGCCAGGCCGCATAGTGTGGATGATGGAGCGAGACATTCTTCCAGAGCCTCTGGCTGCCGGCCAGCTGCTCCTCGATCCACGCATACTGGGCTGTCCCCACCCCCATCCCCTGGTTGGAATCGAGGATCAGAAAAAGCGCGTCCCCGTACTCGAAGGAATAATACCGCTCGCCTCCGGGACTGTCATCAGGCAGGTGAAAGGAACCGTAAAAGACCGTTCCTCCGTCATCGAGGTCGTGGGGCCCCACCGTCGGGTAGATCACCGACCGCGAGATGGTCTCGGCGTAGATGCCGAAATACTTCCTGTCCATCTCGAGGTCGCTGCCGCCGCGCGGATAAATAAAATCCCCGGTATGAATGCTGACATCTGGAGCGGAAAGCCGGATCCCGGCCGCGACATCGAGCTGGGCCTGGTTGCCGGTGCCGGTATCACCGAAAACAACGACGCGAAACTCTCCATCGGGAGATGGCACGGGAAAAGTTCTGAAACTCAGCCCATCAGCAGCCACCGCTCCGCCTGAGAGAACCCTGTAATGATACTCCGTGCCGGCCGAAAGCCCGGTGAGAGCTACAGCGTGCTCGATGGAAGGTTCGGAACTTTCGACGCTCAACCCCAGGGCGGCATCCGGGCCGTACTCGACAGCCCCGGCTGAGGGAGCGGCTGTCCTCCAGACAATCACCATCGAGTCGGTCGAGCCGAGCTGGAGAAACGGCCCGCGGGTCAACCCCTGCGCGCCTGCAGCTCCAGTGGCGAACAAAAGTGCCGCCGCTGCGGCAACTACGCATCGCCTCGTCATGCCCTCACCTTTCTTCTTCCTCGTTCCCAACCTGCCCCCAGCCTAAGGCAGGTTCCCCCCGGAGGCAAGAAAGCCCACAGGCATCGGGCGGAACAGGTTGAAAATTTGCTACACTAACTAAAAGGAGTCCCACATGAAAACCGCCCTGGCCGTGAAGCTGCTATGTTTGATCTCCAGCCGGGCGTCTGAACGCCGGAACCGAATTGGAGAATTGAAATGAGCCGCGCCGGATTGCGACCCTGCCTCACCATCCTTCTTTCCCTGGCCTGCCTGCCTACCGTGCCGGCCGAGCCGCCCCGATTGCTCGACAGCCAGTTCAACCTGCCGCCGGGCTTCCATATCTACAAGGCTGCCGATCGGTCGCTCACCGGCGGCTCTTACGATCTGGTGCTCGACGGAGAGGGCCGGCTGCTGGTTGGCGATGGAAACGCGGTTCGGCGCGTCGAGGACACCGATGGCGACCAGGTCTACGACACGACGAAGGTGATCGCCACCGGCCTCGGCGGACGCGGCCCGCAGGGACTCGTCGTCTACGGCGACCACCTCTACGCTGTCGGCGGTGCCGGGGTCCAGCTCTACAGCGGCTACGAGGCCGGAGGAGTCCTGAAGCGCCCGCGGCGGCTCGGTGAGCGCTTCAACACCGGCGGCGACCACGCCGCCCACACGCTCCTTCGCGGACTCGACGGCTGGGTCTACCTGGTCAGCGGCGATGGCGGCGGCACCGGTGAGCGGCGGCACATCACCGAGAAGAGCTCGCCGGTGATCTACGAGCGGGCGGCTTCGGTCTTCCGCTTCGACCCGACCGGGAAATACTGGGAGTGCATCGGAGCCGGCGGCCGCAACCCGCCGAGCCTCGGCATGAACTATCTCGGAGAATTCTTCAGCTTCGACAGCGACATGGAGTGGCACGTCGACCTGCCGTGGTACCGCCCGGTGCGGCTCAATCACTGGGCCACCGGCGGCGACCAGGGCTGGCAGGGAGTCGGCGCCTATCCCTCCTACTACCTCGACTGCCTGCCCGGCGTCCTGAACGTCGGCCGCGGCTCGCCCAATTGGGGAATCTTCTACGAGCACACCCAGTTCCCCGAAAAATACCGCGACGCCTTTATCGCCTGCGACTACCTGTGGAAATCAGCCACCTCGGGAGGCTACGCCAATCCCGGCCGCCTCTGCGCCTTTGAGCTCACGCGTGACGCGGCCACCTGGAAAGCCGAGATGCCGGTGCTGGCCCAGGCAAAGCGCGGCGCCAA
>JAKUSY010000393.1 GCA_022451445.1 Planctomycetota bacterium | reverse complement strand
CCTATTCGAAAATCTTCACCCTCATCAGGGAGCTCTTTTCCCGATTGCCTGAGTCCAGGGCGAGGGGGTGTCGACCGGCTCGCTTCAGTTTCAACGTCGATGGAGGAAGATGCATCGAATGCGGCGGGGCGGGGCTTCAAAGTGTCGACATGCAGTTCCTGGCCCCGGTCGAGGTGCTCTGCGAGGCCTGCGGGGGGCAACGCTACAATCGCGAGACCCTCGAGATTCGCTACCGGGGGAAAAACATCGCCGAGATCCTCGACCTGACCGTCAAGGAGACCCTCGATATTTTTTCCACCGTCCCCAGGATCTACCGGGTCCTCGAGACCCTTGACCGTCTTGGGCTCGGCTATCTCAAGCTTGGACAGCCGGCCACGACACTCTCCGGGGGCGAAGGCCAGAGACTCAAGCTGGCCAACGAGCTCCAGAAAACAAGTACGGGCAAGACCCTCTATCTCCTGGACGAGCCAACCACGGGCCTTCATTTCGAAGATGTCCGGATCCTGCTCGATGCCCTCGACGGCCTGGTCAAAAAAGGGAACTCGGTTCTCGTCATCGAACACAACCTCGATGTCATCGAAGCCGCGGATTATGTAATCGACCTTGGCCCCGAAGGCGGCAACAAAGGAGGGCGGGTCGTTGCGGTCGGAACACCTGCGGAATTGAGCGCCGCCGCAGACTCCTTCACCGCCAAGGCGCTCAGAGACCACCGCGCCGGCGGTCCGGCGCAAGGAGCAGGGCCTTCCGAGCTTCTAGGAGATGCTGAAGCCCGCCCGGACGGAATTCGAATCGAGGGAGCCTCCCTGAACAACCTCAAGGCTGTCGATGTCACCATCCCTCATGAAAAACTCACCGTGCTCACCGGCGTTTCGGGCTCTGGAAAATCCTCGCTGGCCTTCGGAACCCTCTTCGCTGAAGGCCAGCGAAGGTACCTCGATTCCCTGTCTACCTACGCCCGGCATTTCCTCGGCAACCTCAGCAGCCCTCCCGTGGAAAAGATCACCGGGATGGCGCCCGCCATCGCGATCGATCAGAAATCCGGCACAGCCACCGCGAGGGCGACGGTCGCCACCATAACCGAGGTGCACGACTATCTCCGCCTGCTCTACGCCCACGTGGGCAGTCCACATTGCCCCGAATGCGACAGGCTGCTTACCTGGAGCACTCCAAGCCGGCTTTCAGAGGAGCTCGTCTCCATGAACGCCGGGGCGAAGATGCATATCCTCGCTCCCCTCTGTATTGAGGAGACATCCGGGGATGCCCTGCGGAAAACAATCGAGGAGCTCGTCAAAGATGGCTGCACAAGGGTGCTGGCCGCCGGAGATGAAATTCGGCTCGACGAAGGTGAAGACACCGCCCTTCGAAGATTATTGAACTGCCTGCCGTCCGGCGACGCCCCCGGCCATCCGCAGATCCACCTGGTAGCCGACCGGGTGGTTATTTCCGAGTCCGTACAATCACGGATCGCGGCTTCCATCGAGACTTGCTATTCAAGGACAGGGGGGGTGGCCGCCACACGTATCGAAAATGGCGAAATCCAGCGCCACTGCCGTGAACCATCCTGTCCCGACGGCCACTTCACCTTCGATGGCAGCCTCTCCCCTAGAATGTTCTCTTTCAACAGCTTCGAAGGCGCCTGTCCTTCCTGTAAGGGGGCCGGCAGCGAGCTGAAGGTTGTTCCCGAAGAGCTCATCGTTGAGGCTGAGAAGCCTCTTCGAGACGCCCTGAGCGGGCCTCTGAGGGCCTACCTGGAAAACTTCAGACCATCCGCCCTCGTGGTGCTGGAAGCTGTTGAGAGGCACCTCGGGCTTGAGGGACCGTACTCTACAGGGACCCTCCCCGAAGAGACCCTTGATGTCCTGCTGCGCGGGCTCGGCGAAAAGAAGATCTCCCTGACTCTCAAGATGGGACAGCATGAGGCGAACTGGAGTGGACTTGCGACCTTGCTCGAGGAATGGGCACGCTCCAGGGATCCGAACCTGGCCGGGGCGGATCTCGAACGGCTCTTTGCTCAGATGGAATGCGCCTCTTGTCACGGGCAGAGGCTCCGGCCTGAATCCCTGGCTGTCCGAGTCGCCGACAAGGGCATTCACGAGCTGCTGGCGCTGTCCATAGAAGATGTCAGAGGCTTCTTTCAGGGTATCGCCCTGAGCGCAAAGGAGGAAGCCATTGCCGGAGATGTCCTGCGGGAGCTGTCCAATCGCCTTCGGTTCCTGGAAGATGTCGGGCTTGGTTACCTGTCCCTCGACCGGCGGGGCAACACCCTCTCGGGAGGGGAGGCCCAGAGAATTCGCCTGGCCTCACAGCTTGGCAACCGCCTCACCGGAGCCATCTATGTCCTGGATGAACCGACCATTGGCCTGCATGAATGGGACACTCGGGGGCTCCTTGGCAGCCTGGCAGAGCTCAAGGCCTCCGGCAATACCGTCGTGGTGGTTGAGCATGACCGCCAGGTGATCGAGGCCGCGGATTACCTGGTGGACATGGGGCCGGGAGCCGGAGATGGCGGAGGAGAAATCGTCGCAGTGGGTTCTCCCCGGGACATAGCAGGCAATAAGGAGTCCCTCACCGGGAAGTATCTCTGCGGAAGTATGGCCGTGGATGCCGGCAGGGGCAGGCGGGCTCCGGGCGAGTCCGGCATCTCCCTCCATGGAATCAGGAGGTACAACCTCGCCGGGCTCGACGTAGATTTCCCCTCCGGCGTGCTGGTCGCGGTCACCGGGATCTCCGGATCCGGAAAATCCACCCTGGTGATGGAGATCCTTGCGGGGGCGATGAAGGAGCACCTGCGGGGAACTTCGGAATTCGAGCATGTCGATAAGGCCGTAGGACTTGACGGCTACCGGCGCCTTGTAACCGTCAACCAGAAACCCCTCGGACGATCGAGAAGATCCACCCCCGCGACCTATGCCGGGGCATGGGGCCTGGCCAGGAGCCTCTTCGCGAAGATGCCACTGGCGATGAGCAGGGGCTACAATCAAGGTCGCTTCAGCTTCAATTCGGCGGAAGGGCAATGCGCCGCGTGTGAGGGGCAGGGAGCCCGGCAGGTCGAGATGCAGTTTCTCTCCGACATCTGGGTGGTTTGTGAAGAATGCGGGGGCCGACGATTCAATAAATCAACCCTCGAGGTTCACTTCAAAGGCAAGAACGTCGCCGAGGTGCTCAACCTCGAGATAGAGGAGGCCTGTGATTTTTTCGCCAATCAGCCCGGTATATTGAAGTTCCTTCAATCGATGAAAGACGTTGGCCTTGGCTATCTTAAATTGGGGCAGAGTTCACCATCCCTTTCCACCGGGGAGGCTCAGCGCGTCAAGCTCGCCACTGAGTTGGCGGGGGAGAGTGTCAAGGGCACCCTGTACATCCTGGATGAGCCGACCACCGGGCTTCATTTTTCCGAGGTCAAAAAACTCCTGGAGATCCTCAACAGGCTTGTCGATGGAGGCGGGAGCGTTGTCGTCATAGAGCACAACATCGACATCGTCAATGCCGCTGACTGGGTCATCGACATGGGGCCGGGAGCGGGCCCCCAGGGCGGACGGATCGTCTACGAGGGGCCGCCTGGAGGACTGCGTGACTGCCACGAGAGCAAGACCGGGGAGTGCCTCAGGGCAAAAGAGGCTGCTGGGAGAGATGGCCCGTAAAGTTTCCTTCCCATTCGTCCGATAAAGCAGATATGCGGGTCTTTTTCTCCATATTCACTCTGCTTTACCTGGCTGGCTGCGGTTCCAGTGAAGAAAAATCCCCCCTCCTTCGAACCTCGCTGGGTCCTACATTGGCGAAGGTCTGGGACAACCACGGGGGCCTGCAGGCCTGGCGAAAGCATGGAGGC
>JAKUSY010000392.1 GCA_022451445.1 Planctomycetota bacterium | reverse complement strand
AGCTGGCCGCGCGCGGCTACGTCACCATCTCCCCGGCCTATCCCCTGCTGGCCGCCTACCAGCCCGACCTCGCCAAGCTCGGCTGGAAGAGCGGTACCCTGAAGGCGGTGTGGGACAACACCCGGGCCCTTGACCTGCTGGAGAAGCTGCCGTACGTGGATGCGTCGAAGGGTTTTGGAGCCATCGGTCATTCCCTTGGCGGCCACAACGCGATTTTCACGGCGGTTTTAGACAAACGGATCAGCGTGCTTTCCAGCAGCTGCGGCTTTGACGCCTTCCCCGATTATTACGCCGGGGCCGAGGGGAACTGGCAGGCCGGGCGCGGCTGGTGCCAGGCTCGCTACATGCCGCGCCTGGCGGGCTACCGGGGCAGGTTGGAGAGCATCCCCTTTGATTTTCCCGAGCTGCTGGGGGCGCTGGCTCCGAGGCCGTTCTTCGTTAACGCCCCGCTTCGTGATTCCAACTTCCGCTCCAGCAGTGTAGATACCTGCGCGGCGGCCGCCAGGCCTGTTTACAGGCTGCTCGGCGCTCCCGGCAGCCTCATCATCAGGCATCCGGATTCCGATCACGATTTTCCGAAGGACATGCGAGAGGCCGCCTACAGGGTGCTCGATTCGGTTTTGAGAAACTGAAGTGCAGGAGGGGAGCGCGCCTCCGGCGTAAAGAGAGCATTTCCGGAAGAACGGTCGTGTTGTCGAAAGTTGTACATATATAGGGAGCGAGGGCGGGACCGTTGTTTGGCTGCTACAATAACCGCGCTGAAATGCTACGACCGATGGCAGGAGACGGTGATGCAGGTAACAAGACAGGTTGAGAGCCGGGGTGGTGTTGAGAGAGCGGCCGGGCCGCTTCGTGTGTTCACAGCGTGGCGGCGCCTGGCCTTCTTTTGCCTGGCGGTCGGCTTGACGCTTTGCACTCCTGTCTCCAGCTCCCAGGAAGGTCCGAAATCCCCTGTTCCACCCGGTCTCGATACGAAAAACGCCCTGAAGGAAATCAAGGGGATCTACAAGGTCGAGTACGCGAAGGCGGCCAGGCGCTCGCAGGCGGGGGTAGAGGCAAAGCGCTCTCTCGCCAGGGCACTCCTCGATGCCGGCCACGAAACGAAGGACGATCCGGCTGTAAGCTATGCCCTCCTGGATGAATCGCTCCGGCTGGCTACCGAATGCGCCGATGTCGAATTGTCTATCGAGGCGATCGGCCTCATGACCGCTCGCTTTGATTTCAAACCCCAGGAGCTGCAGCTGGAGACCTTCCAGAAGCTCGCCTCCCGGGTCAAATCAGCCGATGACAGCTGGGCGCTGTCGCATGCCGTCCGTGCCGTTGTCGCCGAATCCATCAAGGAGGATGATTTCGACAACGCCCAGAAGTTCGTGAAGGTAGCCCAGAAGGCGGTGGCGAGGTCAGGAGACAAATTACTGGCGGGCGACATAGCCGCCCAGACGAAACAGATCAAGCTCCTGGCGAAGATCTACAGCGCGCTGGAGAAACGTCTCGCCAAGCTGGAGGGCGCCGGGCGTGACCTCGAGCTTGGAAGATATTACGCGTTCTCGAAGGGAGACTGGAAGCTGGGGCTCCCCCTGATCGAAAAGGGAGATGCTGGAGCTCTTGGGAAGTTGGCAGCTTCCGATGCGGCCACCGAAAGGGATTCTGTTGAAGCCGATGGGGCCGCGAAGCTTGGAGATGGCTGGTGGGATGCCTCCGAGAAGGAAAAAGATGATCTGATCGAGGTGAATCTCAAGTTGAGGGCGGGCTCCTGGTACAAGCTGGCGGTCGAGGGGCTCGTTCCGCTTGACCAGGAGAGGGTCGTCGGCAGGCTGGCCAAGCTGCGCAAGCTCACGAAAAGTTCCAGCCGGGCAAAGGAGTCCTACATCGAAGGCCGGGTCGTCGCGCTGAGCTTCGATCCGCAGACCATCGGCGGTGAAGACAAGGAGAAAACCTGCAGGGATCTCAGCGGCCACGGAAACAACGGCAGCTTCGCCGGGGGAAAGACCGTCAGGGGCAAGGTCGGCGGCGCGCTGCGGCTGAACGGAGCCGGCGAAAGAGTCGTGATTGCCCACACCGATAAGCTCCATCTCACTCGCGGAAGCTCGGTCGCGCTGTGGTTCAAGCCGACCGAATCGATCGGGCGGGGGTTGGAAGAAACCCAGATTCTCTTCAGCAAGGGGTATGTTGAAAGAGACCTGTCTTATGCCCTGCTCTTTTCCGACGAGGGCGATGGGACCATGACCGGCATCTTTACCAAGCGGCAATATGTGAATACCAGCCGGTCCTCCTGGCCTGCCGGCGAATGGAACCATGTCACCCTTACCCTGAGCGACCAGGATGGGGATTTTGTTTCCAGGCTTTATATCAACGGACAGCTGGTTGACACCGACGAGCTCGGGGTTGACCCGGAAGGAACGTTGAGCAATATCTCCGTCGGCGCGATGGACACATCCGGACGCCGGCCTTTCAAGGGGGCTGTTGATGAGCTGGCGATCTGGAACCGCCCACTTACGGGCGGGGAGGTTCGCAAGCTCTTTCAGAATTCATCCCGCGGGCGAAGCTATTGTGAAGAGACCTCTCCCTGAGAGGGGAAATGCGGCGCCATGAGGAACCTGTCGAATATCCGGGGCCGGCCAATGCAGGGGTCTTCATGAACAGACAGCTCCTGGTTACCAGCTGGCTCCTTCGCCTCATCGGCCTGTCGGCAATACTGGCGATTTTCGCTGTGGTGATGCCCTTCTCCTGGATGCGGGGAATTCATGAGTGCCTGGGGCTCGGGGAGATGCCCGAGGGGCCGATAGTCGAGTACCTGGCACGCTCCTTGTCGGCGCTTTACGCCCTCGTGGGTTTTGTTTTCTGGTATGTGTCCTACAGGGTCGAGGAAAACCTCGGCTTCGTTCGCCTGCTGGGGGCCCTGTTCCTTGTTTTCGGTATTGTCCTCCTGGGGATCGGCGTAAAATCAGCCATGCCGTTGGTCTGGATCCTGCTGGAGGGCCCCCCGGCGATCCTGTTGGGCATCTGGGTCGTATACAATTGTCGAGGCGGCCCTGCCGCGGACGCCGGCAAGAAAAAATCCGGGTAAAGACGCGACGGAGATTTTTCCGGCTCGGAGGCGTTGACATCAACTGCTTGCCCGACTGTGGATGCCCGAGTAAAATCGCATCTCAACTTCATTCATAAAACGAGGATGCTCTCATGAACAGGCAGCTTTCTTTTTTTGTCGTTGTCCTGGCGCTCAGTGGCTCGTCGTCCGCTTCTGCCTTGTTGGCCCAGGGGGCGAACGATCCGATCGTCAATACCAGCACCAGCGGCGGCGACATATGGACGGGCGGTGATGATTTCAGTTTCGATTACGCCGAGCTGTCCGGAGATTTCGACGTCGCCATCGAGATTGTTGACTACGAGCACTCCACCGGCGCCGGACGCTGGGGCAAGATGGGCCTCATGGCCCGCCGCGAGCTGACCCGCGATTCCGAGTTCATGCAGACCCAGATCCACGGACCCGCCAACGACGACGTGGCTCGCCAGGCCGGCCGGCGGGAGCACGGCACCGCGGGCGGCGGGATGTACGAGGTGGTAATGGCCGGGGCTGGTCCCCGCCCCCTGGCGATCCGCCTGACCCGGCGTGGGAACGAATTCCAGTCCTGGTGGGCCCCCGCGGTTCCCGACGATCCGTACGAGGATGATGAATGGACTCCGGCGCACCTCGAGTTTCGCGACACGATGCCCGAGACCGTGTATGTCGGCTTCGCCAACTCAGAACACAATTCCGATGGCTTCGCGGCCCAGGCGGTCAGCTACTATTCCCTCAACGATGACTTCAACGACATCAACGGCGAGTTTATCGGCA
>JAKUSY010000391.1 GCA_022451445.1 Planctomycetota bacterium | reverse complement strand
CTGGGGCACTGGCCCTGGGGCATGTGGCCGGGACACGACTACAAGAACCCGAAGCCCAACTTCGGCTACGGGCGCACCTTCGTGGCCATCGACCTCGCCACGAAAAAACTCAACTGGAGCCATTCTGAAAAGGAATACCTCGACAGCCGCGGTGTCTGCATGCGCTCGGGAAAAATCTACTATTGCAGCCCCCGAAAGTTCCTCGCTGCCCTGGACACGGAAACGGGAAAGCCAGCATGGAAGAATACCGACAAAGACCTCCTCGACGCAATCGGGACAAACGCCCGAGCCCAGCACTACGTCACGGGCTACGCCACCACCACCTACATCAAGTGTACCGATGACTTCCTCTTTTTCGCCGGTCCGGTTCGAAGCCGCCTGGTCTGCGCCTCCGCCAGGGACGGGCAGCTCCTGTGGCAGAACCCCGTCGGCAACCTCCAGCTGGTCCTCAGGAAAGATGGCGACTACGCGGCCGGACCCCAGCGCTCATCCGGAGGCATGATCCTCGACTACGCCACCGGGAAGGTGCTGAAAAAGATGCCCTGGCGCCGCGCCTGTACCCGGGCGACGGGAAGCATCGACAGCGTCTTCTTCCGTGCCAACGGCGGCACCGTGCGAATCGACACGGAGTCCAATACCGCCACTCACATCGCCCCCATGCGGCCGCCCTGCCAGGACGGGGTCATCATCTCAGACGGCCACCTGTACTGGGGACCCTGGATGTGCGGGTGCCAGCTTTCGCTCTACGGGCATATCAGCCTCTGCGCCGCCGGCGACCAGCTTGCCAGCCCGGGAAGCGCCAGCCCCCGGCACGAGCCGGGAGAGGGAGACACGAAAACCGTCGCGGCGCTCAGCGTTCGAAAAAACGACTGGCCCGCCTACCAGGGCAACAACCGGCGCATGCCGAAAACCGCCCTGGAGCTGCCGGACACCCTGGGGCGCGCCTGGACCTTCACCCCCCCCAGCGCCGCCATGCCGACCGCCCCGGTCACCGCCGGCGGACTGGTATTCCTCGGCGACCGCGCGGGCGTTGTTCGCGCCCTCGACGGCGATGGCAGGGAGGTATGGAAGGCCTATACGGGCGGGGCGGTCTACTTTCCTCCCGCGGTCTCAGGCGGCAGGGTCTTCGCCGGCAGCGCCGATGGCAGGGTCTACGCTTTCGAAGCCTCCACCGGCCGGCGGCTGTGGTCCTACCGCGTAGCGCCGACCGAACGCTGGCTCCCCGTGTTCAACCGGCTCATCTCCACCTGGCCTGTTGCGGGAGGAGTGCTGGTTGAAAACGACAGGGTCTACGCAGCCGCGGGCATCGCCCACTACGATGGAACTCATGTCGTCTCCCTGGACGCCGCCACCGGGAAGCTCGAATGGCAAAACGACAGCTCCGGGACGCAGTCGGCCAGCGTTCAGAGCGGCGTCAGCATGCAGGGCAGCCTCTTCCTGGACGGGGGACAGCTCTGCTTCCTCGGCGGCGGAATCAACGAGACTGCCCGGTGCGATCGCGAGAGTGGAAAATGTCTCAACCAGCCCCTGGAAAACGTAAGCTCCCGCTACCGAACCGCCTTCTATCCCTACTACCCCGAGTACGGCAACTACCTTTAAATCGACAACTCCTTCCCCGATGGCCGCTCACTGGTCTTTGACGCAAGCTACGAAGGCAATCGCTTCACCGGCTGCCCCTGGTCGCCCCCCTTCCGCCCGGGTCTTCAAAGGTGAAAAAGGACGCTGCGCGCTGGGGCACGAGACGCGGCTGGTCTGAAAACCGCAAGGTTCTCTGGCAGGACAAGAAGGCGCGCCGTTTTTCCGGCCTCATCGTCGCCCCCGGAAAAATTATCGCAACAGGAGACGCCGGCGCCCGGAAGAGAGCTCCTTTTTTCAGCCTGATCAGAACTGAGACCGGTGAAGACGTCTGGTCCGAACCCCTCCCCTCGCTGCCGGTCAAGGGCGGCCTGGCCATCGACGCCGACGGCCGGATCCTCGTTTCCCTGGCCAGCGGCCAGGTGCTCTGCTACCGCGCCGATCGCGAGAATTGATCGGAGAGCCGCAACGTCGCCACCCTTCGGCCTACCCTTTCGCGACGGAAGGCTCAGCCGAGGAGCGCTGAGAGCTTCGCGATGACCTGGTCGATGGTGATGGTCTCCATCGCCGCGGAGCCTCTCACCCGGGTCCCCCACCGCACCTCGTCCACCTCACAGCCGCGCTCCGCCTTCAGCGCCTCGGCGTAATTGTCCACGGTATGATCGAGGCTCAGGTAGGGTCCGGAACGCAGCGGGTTGCTCGCTGCGTAGAGACCGATGACCGGAGTGCCGACCGTGGTACCCATATGGGCGGGACCCGTATCGGGCGCCACGAGAACACTGGCGCGCTCAATCACAGCCAACAGCTCCTTGAGGCTGGTCTTGCCCACCAGGTTCAGCAGCTTGCTGCCGCAGGCTTCCTCGATGGCATCGGCGAGCCCGGCCTCCGCCGCCGAAGGCCCCCCGGTCAGAACGACGTCGAGGTCCAGCTTCCCGGCCGCATGATCGGCAAGGGCCGCGTAGCCCTCGACACTCCAATTGCGGGCCGGCTTGCTGGCCGCGGGATTGATGGCAAGCACCTTCCTGTCGCCGCTGAAGCTCGCCTCGGCGAATTCCCTGGCCGCCGGAGGTATCGGCAGGTCCCACTCCAGCTCCCGGCTCTCGAGCCCCAGCGCCCCGGTGAATTCGAAGAAGCTATCGAGTACATGCTGTCGCTCCACAGGCTTGATCCTGTGGTTGGTGAAGAGCCACTGCCCATCTCTCGCTCTCGCCTTGTCGTAGCCCAGCCGGATCTGCGCCTTGACGAAGAGGCTCGCCAGGCTTGCGCGCAGGGCCACCTGCATGTTCAACAAGGCGTCGAAGCTCCGGCCGGCGAGAGCCCGCCGTAAATCAGCGAGCGCCCTGAGCCGCCGGCTCTTGTCAAAAACGATGAACTCGACCCCCTCGATATCCCCCACCAGCGAGGCTTCCAGCTTACCGATGATCCAGGTAATCCCCGTCCCGGGCCAGTGTTTCCGGATGGTCCGCACCACCGGCACCACGTGGGTGCAGTCCCCGATGGCCGAAAGCCTGAGGATACAAATGGATTTGGGTGGTTGAGCCAGCGGAAGTGATGGTTTCATAACCTCTCAATACAGGCTCTCTAGGGAAAAAAGCAATACCCGCGATGCGAACCGCGGACAAACCGACGTGCTGGTGCCGGAAGTGAACGCTATTGAAGAGATCGAGCTGAAGAAGGGCAACCGATATATCGTCTGCGATGGTTCCCTCGAGGATATCGATCCCGGTACCTGGCCCGATCTGTTCGAGCCGGAATTCATCGAGAAGAACGGCCTGGCAACCTCTACAGCCGCGGGCAGAGGCCCGGTTTGTTTTTTTCGATGGGGCAATCACAAGCTCGACCTGCGCCACTAACGACGAGGAGGTCTCCTCGGCAGGAGCATCGAGGATTCCTACCTCGGCTTTTCACTGGCGGGAAGCCGGCCCTACCGCGAGTGGAAGCTGCTGGGGAGACTCTGCGAGCTCGGACTGCCGGTTCCCCGGCCGGCCGGAATCCGCCTCACCATGGGTATGGGATTCTACCGCGGCGATCTGCTGACCCACCAGGTCGAGGACGCGGCGCCCCTGAGCGACCGCCTCCGGGAAGCGGTGCAGGAAAAAGAGAGCTGGCGAGCGGTGGGCAGGACCATCAGGCGCTTTCACGACCAGGTCGCCTTTCACAGGGATCTGAACGCGGCCAATATCCTCCTTCGAGATCAAGAGGTCTTCCTCCTCGATTTCGCCGGGGGCGCCAGCAGGAAAGATGAAGGCTGGAAAGACGCCAACCTCGACCG
>JAKUSY010000390.1 GCA_022451445.1 Planctomycetota bacterium | reverse complement strand
CGACCTGTGGAACGAGATGAAGGACGCCGTGATCGAGCAGCCCGATGGCACGACAACCTCGGTCCTCTCGAAAACCGTGCTGGTTTTCGGACAGATGAACGAGCCGCCCGGGGCCCGTCTCAGGGTGGCTCTCTCGGCCCTGACCATGGCTGAGTACTTCCGTGACCAGAGTGGTTCGGACGTGCTGCTCTTTGTAGACAACATCTTCCGCTTCTCGCAGGCGGGCTCCGAGGTCTCGGCCCTCCTGGGCCGTATGCCCTCGGCGGTGGGGTACCAGCCCACCCTGGCCACCGAGATGGGAGAATTGCAGGAGCGCATCACCTCGACGCGCGATGGGTCGATCACCAGTGTGCAGGCTATCTACGTACCGGCCGATGACCTCACCGACCCCGCTCCGGCCACTGCCTTCAGCCACCTCGACGCGATCACAGTGCTCGATCGCTCAATCTCCGAGAAGGGCATCTACCCGGCTATCGATCCGCTGAAATCCTCTTCGAGAATCCTGACGGCCGAGCACGTAGGCCAGGAGCACTACGATATCGCCCAGAAGGTGCTCCAGATCCTGCAGCGCTACTCGGACCTGCAGGATATCATCGCGATCCTCGGTATGGATGAGCTCAGTGAAGACGACAAGGTGCTTGTCGAGAGGGCGCGGCGTATCGAGCGCTTCTTTTCGCAGCCCTTCGCTGTTGCCAAGGCGTTCACCAACCTCGATGGCAAGTACGTTCCTATCCAGGAGACCGTGCGCAGCTTCAAGGGACTGGTGGAAGGAGATTATGACCACCTGCCGATGGGAGCCTTCATGTATGTCGGCACCATCGAGGAGGCTGTCGAGAAGGCCGAGAAACTCAAGGCGGAAGGCGACTGATCAGATGCCGCTTGATTGCGCAGTTACTACACCCGAACAACTGGTTTTCGAAGGTTCCGTCGAATCCGTGACCGTGCCGGCCGCCGATGGAGAGATGGGCTTCCTGCCGAGGCACGCGCCGCTGGTCGGCAGTCTCGGTTTCGGTGAGTTGCGTGTTGCCTCGCAGGATGGCGCTAAGCAGGCTTTCTTTGTCAACGGCGGCTTCGTGCAGGTCGTGGACAACCGTGTTACGGTGCTTGCCGTCGAGGCCCAGGCAATGGATGACCTCGACGCCGAATCCGCCAGGACGGATCTCTCCGAGCTCGAGAGCTCTCTCCCGCAGGCGGGTTCGAGTATCGAGGAACGCCAGGAGTATTCGCGCGCGCTCTCGGTTGCCAGGGCCCGGCTGAAGTTCTCTGAGCGTGGCTGAGGTTTTGCCGTTGATTCCCTGCCCGTCCCCGGCCCGGGTGGGAACCGTGGTGCCGCATGGAGGTCGGAAGGGTGCTGTCCGTCGACGGGCGGCGTTCGCCGCTGCCGTGGGATCAGGATGAAATTCTCTGAGATTTATTCCAGCTCGGATTCCCCCGTTATCTCCTTCGAGGTTTTTCCTCCGAAGACCAGCTGCGGAATGGACAGCCTGCGGGCTGTGCTGGCGCGTCTGGTGGCGCTCGAGCCGCGTTTCATGACGGTGACCTACGGCGCCATGGGCACCACGAGGAGCCGTACGGTCGAGATCGCCTCGATGATTCACAATGATTTTGGCCTCGAGTGCGCCTGCCACCTGACCTGCGTCGGCGCCCCCCGCGACCAGCTCGATGCCCAGCTCGAGCATATTCACCGCCAGGGGATTGAGAATATCGTCGCCTTGCGCGGCGATCCGCCCCAGGGGCAGGAAAGCTTCCAGACTGTCAAGGGAGGCTTCTCCTTCGCCAATGAGCTGGTCGAGCACATACGCTCCAAGGGGCTCTTTGATATCGCCGTGGGTGGATATCCGGAGAAGCATGTCGAGGCCCCGGACCTCGACACCGATCTCGACAACCTCGCCAGGAAGGTAAAGAGCGGGGCGGACGTCGTCATCACCCAGCTTTTTTACGACAACGAACCCTTCTTCCGCTTTCGTGAGGAGGCGCAGAAGAGAGGGGTCGCCTGCCCCGTGGTGCCCGGGCTCCTGCCGATCCACTCCCTGGCCCAGGTGGAGAAGATCGCCTTGCTCTGCGGCGCGGCGATTCCCGCCGAGCTCCAGGAGCGCCTGGCGGCGGCAGGGGATGATCCCGGGGCAGCCGCCGAGGTGGGGGCGGCCTGGTGCATCGAGCAATGCGCCGGTCTTCTTGCCGCCGGGGTGCCGGGGATTCACTACTATGTGCTCAACAAGGCTCCGGTCATGGAGAGGGTGATCGCCGGTTTGCGCCGGCGGAAACTTCTCATATAAGAAGGACCCATGCGACGCTCGCCGGTGGCTGTGAACCGGAGGGTTGGCTTCGGGGGTTCACGTTAGAGCGCCGATGGGTCCGGCCAGGAAAGGCTAAAATTGGTTGGCTGAGTTAAAGTTCCCGGGCGCCCGCAGCCGCCCGGGACCGAGAAACGGTACTGCTGTTCCCAGGCCCGAGTCGTTAGAAGATTCAGTCGAGTATTTTTCCGGCCGACGGGGCCGGAACGTCTGAAACTGAAGATCCTTCTCCTAACTCCCGTAAGAGACTCTTCGTGGGAGCGTCCTTCTATAAGCGCAATTGCCGTTCCGTTTGTCCGGAATTCTTTCGCTTCGTCTAACTGCTAAATCCATATAATGTTAGAGACGAGGGGGATAGTCCTCCCGATCCCCGGGTCATGTAAAGGATGCTTGGCATCGTGTCGGTAACGCCCGGCCCGGGCCACCCGCCCGGTCCTCTCCTCGTCCTCGTGAGGACCTGCAGACATTCGACTCCGGGCTGAATATAATCTTTCTCCTCGGGTTTCGACGCCCGGCGTGTTCCACAATCGGTAAGAGCCTCTCAGATGAAGCAGGTAGAGCTTGATATTCCTCGTGAAGCGGCGGACTTCCTCAGGGCGGCGATCGCCGAGGCGGGGGGCAACGAGGTCTATTTCCTGGGGAAAGTACGCTGGGACGAAGCCCAGGCCGTGGCGACTCTTGACGAGGTGGAGGTCTTCGCCCGGGGCAACACCGTCTCGGCGCCGGCGATCCTGGCTGGAGCCGAGAGCTGGGACCTGGCGCTCCACAACCACCCGGGCGGAGACCTGCAGCCAAGCCAGGCGGATCTCGCGGTAGCCGCCGAGCTGGGCAACCGCCGGGTAGGCTTCGTCATCATCGACAACGAGGCGGAGAGGAGCTACCTCGTGGTCAAGCCCTTCGTTCGCCACGAGCACCAGCCGGTGGATGTCGAGGAGGTGCGGGATATTCTCGGGCCCGGGGGCGTGCTCTCGAAACATCTCGATGGTTTTGAGAGCCGGGAAGGCCAGGTCGAGCTGGCTGTCGAGGTGGCTCGCTCATTGAACGAGAACAGGGTCGTCGCCGCGGAGGCGGGTACGGGAATCGGAAAGAGCTTCGGCTATCTCGTGCCCAGCATCCTCTGGGCGACCAGGAACAGGCAAAGGGTGATCGTATCCACCGGAACGATCAATCTGCAGGAGCAGCTGGTGTCGAAGGACCTTCCATTCCTCGCGGAGATCCTGCCGGTCGATTTTGAGTTCTCGCTCATCAAGGGGCGCGCCAACTACGCCTGCAGGCGCAGGCTGAAGGAGGCGCCGGAGCAATTCGAGCTGGTTCCGGAGGACACCGAGGACCAGGACCTGCTTCGTGATCTCATCGAATGGTCGAAGGCCACATCGGATGGCAGCCTCGCCGATCTCTCCTGGAAGCCACCCCCGCAGGTCTGGGAGAAGGTGCTCTCGTCGACGGACAAATCCCTCAAGGTCAACTGCGAGTTCTACCAGGAGTGTTTCTACTACCAGGCCCGCAGGAGGGCGAGCCGCTGCCAGGTGGTGGTAGCCAACCATCACCTCTTTTTTGCAG
>JAKUSY010000039.1 GCA_022451445.1 Planctomycetota bacterium | reverse complement strand
GTTCATTCAAGAAATCGAGCTCCCCCGACATCATTTGGTGTCCGGATCGATGACCTCAACCGCCGCCTCACCCTGGCCAACGCGAGCGCCGTATCCGCCTCGAGACGGCTCGACGACCTCTCCATTTTTTCCGTAAAGGCCTGCCTCTTGCCTTTTTCGTTGCTTCGTTGAAGGGCTCGAAATCGTTCCAGCTTCTTCTTGCCCTCTTCCTTCCGCCCTGAACGAAGCAGGAGCCGCCCCAACAGGTAGTTGGCGCTGCTATGCGCCGGATAGAAGAGTAACGCCCACTCCAGCGCGGCAATCGCCTCCTTGTCCAGGGCGACGGCCTCCGGCGCCCCGCCCGGGCCGCGCAGCGAACGAGCAAGCCCATCCTGCGCCTCGGCCAGGCTGTAGAAGACCTGGGCGCTCTCCAGCCCCAGCTCGATGACCAGCTTGAGCTCACGAACCGCCTCGGCGTGTTTTCCCAATCCAGCAAGTGCCCTGGCCAGGGAGAGACGCGCGGGCGCCGACTTTTCTCGCGGCGTCAGGGAAACCGCCCGGGTGTTCGCCTCGACGGCCGCAAGGTAATCCAGCTTTCCGAGATTACAGGAACCGAGCCGAAGCTGGAGATCCGCCCGCCGCGGGTGTTTCGAAACCGCATCCGAAAGCACCTCGATGGCCGCGCCGTAATTGCCCGAGCGCTCATGCACGCCCGCCAGCACTCCAAGGAGCGCCGGGCTGTCCGGCCGACGAGCAAGCTCCTTCCTGGCCATCTCCAGGCTGCGGGCGTAGGCCTTGAAGTCCTCCTGCCGCTGCGGGGCGCCGCGGGGAAACACGGCCCCGAAGACCAGGATCGCTATCGCCGGGAAAATCCTCATCACGAGCTCCCTCCCTTCACGAGCCGCGGCGCGGCGACCCCTTCTTCAACCAGGTAGACCCGGTCCATCTCCAGGCCCCCGAGGCGCTGGCGTTGCTCCTGTCCCGGCCACCAGATCTCGATTTCCTCGATGGCCTCAGCCTTCCCGAGGCCGATCTCCTGCTGCAGGCTGGCCGAGCCGAAGCTGCCACCGGTCCCCGCCAACGCGTGGATCTGGCGGACGCCTCCCGGCTCCCTGGCCGTAACCTTGATCCGAGCCCCTATGGCGGAGCGGTTGGCCCGGGTGCCGCGCAGCCTGAGCGTGATCCAGTGGTTGCCGTGCCCCGGGTTCTCAAAGAAAACGTTCGGAAAAACATCTCCTGTATACCAGCCGCCCATGACCGCGTAGATGTCCTGGTCTCCATCCGCATCCACGTCCGCAAAGGCGATCCCATGGCCCTTCTGGAGGTGGCCGAAGCCGCCGGCGGTGGTCACGTCCTGGAAGGCCCCTCTCCCATCGTTGCGAAACATGCGGTTGGGCATCAGGGTCCTGTAGTCCGGGGCCCCCGTGCCGAGATAGAGATCCGGATAGCCATCGTTGTCGAGGTCTCCGAAGTTGGCGCCCATGACCAGGAGGACCCTGTCGAGCCTCGCCTCGCTGGTCGCGTCATCAAAGGTACCATCGCCGCGATTGCGGTAGAGTCTTGGATGGCCCGCAGCGCGCGGGCGGCCGAGGTAGTCACCGGCCACCCCGTCGATACCCGCGCCATCGAAACCCGCCGCGAAGAGATCAAGCCGGCCATCGTTGTCATAATCCCAGAACCAGGCGGAAAAGCTGTTAACCGGCCCCTCTACCCGGGCCGAGGCGGCGACCTCTTTGAAGCCCCAGCCGCCGGGGGTGGCACCCTCCTTGCCTTCATTGTGAAAGAGAAGATTCTTCGCCCCTGACCGCGAGACGTAGAGATCCACGAAACCATCGTTGTCGTAGTCGCCCCAGGCCGCCCCCTTCACGAATCCCAGGCTGGCCAGGCCACTGGCGATCCCGCGGTCGGTAAAGGTACCGTCACCGTTGTTGCGGTAAAGCCAGCTGTCGTAGATGCCGGCCGTGTTGGCTTCGTTGCCGATGAAGAGGTCGAGCCAGCCATCGTTGTCATAGTCGCCCCAGGCGGCGACCTGGGTCGGGGAAAACGCGAGCAGGCCGGCCTTCTCGGTCACGTCATCAAAAACACCGCCGCCGAGATTCCTAAGCAGCGAATTGGGAAATTGCTCGGCGCCGTCGAGCCAGCCGCCGCGCAGAACGAGAATGTCGAGCGCCCCATCATTGTCGTAATCGGCATGACAGAGGTTCAGTCCGCCGAGCTCTCCGGCCAGGCCGGCCGCGAGGGTCCGATCATCGAAGCGCCCCGCGGCATTCTGCGAGAACAGCTTCAGCTGGTCTCGAAACCCCCAGGAAGAAGCCACGATGTCGAGGTCCCCATCCCCGTCGAAATCATCTACGCAGCAACCTCCGGCAAGCCCCACGGCAGCGACCCCGAGCTCCCCCGCGGCGTCTCGAAACCGGCCCGGGTCGTGCTCGGACTGAAAGACCTTCTCCTCGATGAGGTGCTCCGGCGGCACCTCCTGCGGGTATTTCCCAAGCGTCATATAGGCGAGGTTGAGCAGCCATCGGGCTCCGAGATCCTCCGGATTCGCAGCGAGACTCTTCAGCAGAACCCTGATCGCCGCGCTGGAGGGCTCCTGGAGCCGATGAATTCCCGCCCCCCGGATGGGAAAAATACAGGACTCGGGGTTGTGGCCGGCCAGGCAATTCTGTTGCTCCGCCAGGCGCAGGAAGGCGATCGAGACATCCGCCCTGAGCATTCTGAAGAAGCTCTCCTTCATTCGCTCCGGCGCGGTCGACTGCCCTACCATCGCCGAGAGCCCGTTCAGCTCGCCGATCGCAGCGCTCGTCTGCCCATCCCAGAGCAGCTCCCGGGCGAGACGATGACGAAACTCGAGCATCTTTCCCGCCTGTTTGCTCGAGGCGATTCGCTGACGGTAGGTGGGGATCCAGCCCGGGCGATTGGCACGGAAGGGCTTTTCCTCGGCCGGGGAGTACGGAGCCGCCTCCCACGTGTCGACCAGGCGATCGAGACGCAGGGCCATGCTCTCCGTGCCGGCCGTGGGAACAGCGGGCGGCGGCGGCGAGCAACCCGCAAGCACGACAGCCGCGATGATCCATCCTGCCTTGGTGGGTGTTTTCACGACGCTTTCATCCTCTATTCTAAGAGCATCCTGCCCCGCGCGGAGGCGGGAGAACAACCGATTATTCTACATCTACTGTTATCGGTCGAAAGGAGTTGTTTTTACTCGAGAGCCCGGTGGGCGATGCCCTGGCCGTGGCAGGCCCTGCCGCCAGGCGATACAGACCGTCGTCCGGTTTTGATTTGCATGATTCCCTCCCTGTGTGGACGATCAGGATCTGCGATGAAACAGGAATCCCCCCGGTGGAGGTAGCCATGGTCCGTAGATTTTCCAGAAGAGCGTTTCTCAAGAGCGGCTCTCTCGCCGCCGGCTCGACCCTCTGTGGAGGTTTCAGCATCCTCCCGGGCGGCGAGCCCCCCAGCGAAAAGCTCAACATCGGCATCATCGGCGCCGGCGGCAAGGGCGGCACCGACCTTGCCGGGGTCAGCAGCGAAAACATCGCCGCGCTCTGCGACGTCGACAACAGGCGGGCCGCCCCGGCGCTCAAGCGCTATCCAAAGGCCGCACGCTACACCGACTACCGCAAGATGCTGGAAAAGGAGAAGGGGCTCGATGCGGTCACCGTTTCCACCCCCGATCATCACCATGCCCCCGCCGCGCTGATGGCCATGGCCCTGGGCAGACACGTCTACTGCCAGAAACCGCTGACCCACTCGGTCTCCGAGGCCCGGCTCATGCGGGCGGCCGCGAAGAAATACAAGGTGGCGACCCAGATGGGGAACCAGGGGCACAGCGAGCATGGCTCCCGACGCATGGTCGAGCTCATCCGCTCCGGCACCCTTGGCATCGTGAGCGAGGTCCATGTCTGGTCGAACAGGCCCATCTGGCCACAGGGAATCAACCGCCCCGCCAGGGCCCAGCCCGTGCCCGCCGGGCTCGACTGGGACCTGTGGCTCGGGCCCGCCCCGCAGCGACCCTACCACGAGGCCTACGTCCCGTTCAAATGGCGCGGCTGGTGGGATTTCGGTACAGGGGCCCTAGGCGACATGGCCTGTCACTGTTGGGATGTCGCCTATTGGGCCCTCGAACTGGGGCTGCCTGAAAGTATCGAGGCGGAAAGCTCGCCGCTGTTTAAAGAAACCGCCCCGCAGTGGAGCGTCATCCGCTATCGCTTCCCTGCAATCCCCGGCCGACCCGCGGTCAAGCTCACCTGGTACGATGGTCCCAAGCGTCCGCCGGCGGAACTCTTCGAGGGTGAGGCCGTCACCACAAACGGCTCCATCATCATCGGCGACAAGGGCAAGCTCTACATTCCCCACTATTGGGGCGATGGCAAGCTGCTGCCGAAAAAGAATTTCATTGGCTTCAAGGCGCCTGGCGCATCGCTTCCCCGCTCTCCCGGCCATTACAGGGAATGGATCACCGCCTGCAAGGGGGGCCCGGCCGCCTTATCTGATTTCGACTACTCGGCGCAACTCACCGAGGCGGTGCTCCTGGGCAACCTCGCGGTCCGTCTTGGCGGCAGGATCGACTGGGATGCGAAGAATATGAAGGCGATCGGCCGGCCGGAGGCGGACGTATTCGTCAAGCGCGCCTACCGGCCGGGCTATATGTCGTGAGCGCCCGGTGGGCTTCATCGTTCAACCCCCGCGGGCTTCCTGTTAAGATGACTTTTTCGGCCCGGGGCGTTCCCATGCGGCCGGTTTCCCTCCGAGAGGTGCCTATGCGCTGCCTGTGTTTCATCGCCGTGTCCTTCAGTCTCCTCACCGCCGCGGAAGCCGAAGAGGTCAGCTCATCGAGGGCCCGGAAGTATTCCAAGACCCTCCAGACCCTTGTCCAGGCGGAAAACGAAGAAGAGCTCGTGAAGTTCATCGACCGCATGGGCGAGCTGGACCACCCCCGGAGCGTTGTTCTCATTCCGCCGGCGGCCACCCTCCTTCCATCGAAGGCGAACTACGAACGGGCTCTCGAAGTTATTGGTACCCTCGAAAACGCCGACTCGGTTGCGGCCCTTATCAAGAGCTTCAAGAAGGCCCGAAACCTCAATGACAAGATCCTGTTGCTGGATGCCTTCGGCCATCGAGACGACAAACCGACCGGCGAGCTTGTTCTCGAGGCCTTTGGGAACAAGATCCTGCGTATCCAGCTCACCGGCCTCCGGGCAGCCGGAAGGCGAAAGCTCAAGGACGCCGTAGCCCCCCTGATCGCCATGGTCGACGCCCGCTCCGTCGATCGGGACCTGCTCTGGCTCGAAAGCCGGCGAGCCCTGCTCGAGATCACCGCCCAGGATTTTGAAGCCGCCGCTGACTGGAAGAAGTGGTGGAACAATGTCCGGGACTCTTTCGACCCTAACGAGGTCCCCGCTGAAGGCAGCCGCACCGTCGTGGTCAAGAAATCCGCCCATGCGGTCGAGTTCTTCGGAACCGAGATCTTCAGCCGCAACCTGGTCTTCGTAATCGACGTCTCCGGCAGCATGGCCATGTTCGACCAGGGCGAGCTGAAGCGCAAGGAAGCGGAGAAGGCGCGCATTCGCCTTGAGCGCGCCCGCAAGCAATTGCTCAGCGTCATCGCGAGTCTGCCGAAGACCGCCCGCTTCAACATCATCGCCTACTCGAACAATATAACCGCCTGGCAGAAGAGCCTGAAGCCCGCCACCAGGAGCGCCATCAAGAGCGCCCGCCGCTTCGTGCAGGGGTTTCTCGCCCGCGGCGCGACCCATACCGATGATGCCCTGAAGCGGGCGTTTGAAGATGCCGAGGCCGACACGATCGTCCTGCTCTCCGATGGAGCCCCCACCAGGGTGGACTTTCCCTCGGACTACCTCATCACCCAGATCCTGAAAAACATCTCTAACCAGAACGCGACGCGAAAGCTCCGTATCAACACCTTCGGGTTCGAGGGAACCGGGCTCTGGCCCGACAAGATCCCCGGACAGCCGGGTGGGCCGCGCCCGACACCAACCCCGAAGGATGTCGAGCTCTTCGTCGACTTCATGAAGCAGCTTGCTGAAGACAATTACGGTTCCTTCCAGCCTGTCAAGTAGCTCCCGCCAGGATCTCCCGGTGATCGCGTGCAGCCCCTCAACAGCAAATCACTGAAAAAAGGCGCCCGGGCCCTCAGCACCGCGGATCCCGCCCTCGGCCGCTGGATTAAAACCATCGGCCCCCTCTCCTTCCACCCGCGGCCCGGACGCTTCGGTTCGCTCTCACGCGCCATTATCTCGCAGCAGCTCTCTGCCGCCGCCGCCCGGACCATCCACGGGCGCTATCTCGACCTTTTCGCACCGGACCGGCGGCCCACCCCGGCGAAGGTCCTGGCGACCCGGCCGCGGCGCCTGAGAAGCTGCGGATTGTCGGAGAGAAAAGCCTTCTACCTCCGCGAGCTTGCCCGGGCCTTTGATTCCGGCTCGCTTCGCCGCCGGCGCTTCGCCCAAATGGATGACGAAGAGATCATCGAGGCGCTCATCCCCCTGCCGGGGGTCGGCCGCTGGACCGCGGAGATGTTCCTGCTGTTCTGCCTGGGCCGTCCCGACATCTTCAGCCCCGGAGACCTGGCCCTGCGGGCAGGAATCGAGCGGGTCGCCGGGAAGCCGCTCTCCGATGGAGAAGTCCTCGAAAGGACGGCGGCCTGGTCTCCCTGGCGCAGCATCGCCTCACTCTATCTCTGGAAAATCTCCCATTGGAAAGGCGAGCCCATCGGCTGAGACCGGCCCCACTCCCCCTGCACGGTTTCAGCGAGTGTTCAGCGCCTCGATGATGTTAGTGTTTGAGACGAGAACCTCGCATGAAGCAGTTCCTGCATCTCGTACCGATCCTCGTGCTCCTCCAGGTGGCCTGCCTGCTGGTCTGCAGCATCGGCAACCGCCTCAGGGGGCTCCCGCAACCACGCGCCTTCACGCTCTTTACCGCCCTCATCTTCCTGGCGACCTGGCCGCCATTGAGCTGGGTAGCCACCGGGAGCCTGGAGTGGTGGTACTCAACGAATCCGCTTCCCGCCGGCGATGCCGGCGCGATCGTTATTCTCTCAGGCGCAGCGGCCCCGCCGAGACCTCACCGCCCGGTGGCGCACCTGGGGCGAGACAGTTATGCGCGCTGCCGCCACGGGGCCTGGCTCTATAAGAGCTGGCGTCCGTTGCCGGTGCTGGTTTGCGGCGGGCGCCCTGAGGCCTCTGCGGAAGCCAACACGCTGGCCGCCTATATGAAGGAATTCCTGGCTGCCGAGGGCGTTCCCCCGGAAAACATCATCGAGGAGGGCCGCTCCGCCACGACCTATGAGAACGCCCGCTTCGCGGCCGAGCTGCTGCGTGAACGGGGGCTCCTCGAGATCGCCCTGGGAACCGACGGCTGGCACATGCCCCGTGCGGCCGCTTCTTTTCGAGCCCGGGGCCTGAAGGTGATCCCCGCGCCCTGCACCCTCAGGAGCGCGAGCTTCGATGGTCCGCTGTCGGGCTGGCTCCCCAGCCATCACGCCCTGGTTCAGAACGAGCGCGTCCTCCACGAATGGCTGGGGCTGGCCTGGTACCTCCTCAGCGGGCGACTCTGAGCGCCGCTGCCCCTTGACCCGGGAGCCTGGTCTCAACTATCGTGGTTGGACCATGAAAAATTCAACACGCCTATCAACACGTCTCAGCGTTTCCCTGTCCGCAATCATCCTGCTCTTAAGCGCCGGCTGCGCCGAAGTGGAGTTCCGCATCGGCACCCCCAGGGGCGTCCGGGGCGACAAGGCGGCTGCGGAAAATACCGGCATGGGCAAGATCATCCGCCTCGACCCGCGCTTCGATGACCTCGTCCCCAAGGGCGCGGTCATCGAAAAGCTCGCCGGTGGCTTCGCCTGGAGCGAGGGCCCCGTGTGGTTGCCGAACGAAAAAGCCGTTCTCTTCTCCGACATCCCCAACAACCGGGTGATGCGATGGAAGGATGGAGAGGGGCTCAGCATCTACCTGCGACCGGCCGGCTATACCGGGAAGAAGGCCCGCGGCGGCGAGACCGGCTCCAACGGCCTCTTGCTTGACCCTGCCGGGAACCTGGTTCTCTGCCAGCATGGCGATCGCAGGGTCTCCCGCCTCCGAAAAGACTGGAGCTTCGAGCCGCTGGCGACTCATTACGACGGCAAGCGCCTCAACAGCCCCAACGACGCGATCTTCCACTCAAATGGCGACCTGTACTTCACCGATCCACCCTACGGCCTCGAAAAGCGCATGGACGACCCTGCCAAGGAGCTCGATTTCCAGGGGGTCTACCGCCTGCCCAAGGGCGCCAGCGATCCGATCCTCCTGACAAAAGACGTGACCCGGCCCAACGGCATCGGATTCTCTCCCGATGAAAAGAAGCTCTACGTGGCGAGCTCCGATACGGAGAAGGCCATCTGGATGGTCTACGACGTGCAGGGCGATGGCTCCATCGCCAACGGCAAGATCTTCTTTGACTCGACCGCATGGTTCAAGGAAGGCCGCCCCGGGCTGCCCGACGGCCTCAAGGTAGACCAGGAAGGCAACATCTTCGCCACCGGACCGGGCGGAGTGCTGGTCTTCGCCCCGGATGGAACCCACCTGGGAACTATCGAGACCGGCCAGAAAACCGCCAACTGCGGCTTTGGCGATGACGGCTCGGTCCTCTACATGACGGCCGACATGTTCTTCTGCCGAATCAAGCTCAACACCAGGGGGCTCGGCTTCTGATCGCGTAAGCGATCACTCAAAGAGCTTCTCCCTGGCCCAGGCCCCCCTGTCGATCGAAGGCAGATCCTCTTCGAGAAGATGACGTTCCCTGACCAGCTTGCGGGCCCAGGCGAGGTATTGCTCGAGATAGAGTTCGAAGCCCCGGTAGCGCTCCAGCAGGGAGAGGCGGGGGTCCTTCGCCGCCGTCCTCGCGTTCCTGTCACGAAGGAGCGGGATGTGGCCGCCCTGAAGGCTCAACAGCTCCCCTGGAGCGCCGCTTGACTTGTCGCGCAGGTTCCAGCTGGTAAGGGTCGCCACCGGCACCGCGACGGACGGCAACAACAGGCAGCCCTTTTCGTTGTTGTCGCTGCCGTAGCCGGGAACCAGGACCTTGTAGGCCGCGCCCACGCGCGGCGGCTGGACGGTGGCCCTTCGCTCCGCGGTAAAATGCGGACCCCGGTCGAGCAGCGCAGGCTGCTGGATCACCTTCGGATAGGCGACGCCCGGCAGAGGCGTCCAGCCGCTCTCGGCGGCTTCCCAGGGCACCAGGGAGCCCGAGGCGATCGTTGGATAGACGCTCGGCGGTGGCTCAGTACCATCGCGGACCCAGGCATCCATGGCCTTCACCAGCGCCCGTAACAGGGGCCTGAAGTTTGTCGGATTTGACGGCCGTTGGCCCCGCGACCGCGGCCGGGGCATGCCGTTGCCCGGTCCGTGCTGTGACCCGCCGAAGGTATAGATGCGCACCTCCGAAGGCAATGAGACATCTTTGCCTCCGGCGGTATCGGTATGGACCAGGGAGGCGCTTCGATGCCAGTATTCCGATGAGGACTGCGTGTGCAGCACCCTCGGCACGACACCCGCCGCGCGAGCGCGGCGCAGGATTCCATCCGTTCTGCCGCTGAGATGATCCTTCTGTTCGCCATAGGAGAAGGGGAAATAGTCGGTAGGATAGAGATGGCTCTCATGCTGGGTGCTGTAGCGGGTTGGAGAGGCGAAGCGGTGGTTGAAAAATCCCAGTCCGCCGCCGGCGACATGGGGCATCACCGCGTCGAATACCTTGCGGCCCTTCTCATCCGCGTTGAAGCCATCGTAGAGGAGCATCCGCAGCAGGCGCCCGCTCTGCGATGTCCCGAATCCGTAGGCGTAACGGGCCGCGGGAGAGCCTGAGGCCAGCAACAGCGGATTGCCCCGATCCCTGGAATGCTTCAGATAGGAGATGAGATCGCGGATCCCCGCCATCCCGAGACCCTGGACCACGGGGTTCTTCGCCTCGTAGACCAGCTCATAGATAACACCCGGCTCGAAGCCGCCTTCGAGCACCAGCTCGATCTTCGGCATCGCGCTTTTCGCATTCTGGAAGACCGGCCAGCTCTTCTCGAGCTTCCAGCTTGAGCGTTCCACCACGACTCGCGCATCCTTCTCCCGAAGGCGCCTGGTGAGAACCGCCCCCCTTTCGCCCCTCGCCGTCGGCTCATAGCTGCCATGGCCCGAGTTCCCGGAAAGGGAGCTCCTGGCCGTCTTCTGGCTTACCACGATTTCCGCCCGCACCAACCCCCTGCTCGCCTTGCCCCGGTCGCTCGCACCCGGCGCCTCGAGCACCAGCTTCTTCCCATCAGGAAGGAGCTCGGCTATCCAGCCGCTGAAAACGAGAATGAAGCCCTCGCGCATAAGGAACTGATCGCCGCCGGAAGAGATCGTCCCAAGACAGGTGGGATATCCCCGGTTGTTGACATCGTAGAAGATCGCGCCGCTGGACCTTGAGAGGTCAGCCGGAGCGATGATTTCCACATCCGCGGCGAACTCAACCCTTCCCGCCTTATTCTTCGGCGCCAGCGCCAGGTCCACCACCGTCCGGTTCGCCGGAGCGCCGGGATCAACCTCGAACCAGGCCTTGCCCCGCAGCCTTTGATAGGCGCCTCTTTCTCCGAACTCCCGGCCCCCGGACCAGGGCTCGCGCTTCGTGAGCTCAATCCGGGTCAGCTCCGCGACTGCCGTCACCGGAGCGAAAAAAGGGACCACGGCGAGGAGGAGGAGCTTTGCCGCACACCGGCGGGCGCGCCTCCCGGGCGTCGGGCTTCTCATTTCTTCCCCGCCTTCTTTTTCGGGCCCTTGGGTTCCGGGGCGCCTGTGCGCCTGCGCCACTCCTGGTAGGCCTTTTTCAGGAGCTCGACCTTTTCCGGATGCTGCCCGGACAGGTCGTTTGTCTCGGTGCGGTCTTTTTCCAGGTCATAGAGGGCCCATCTCTTTTCGGTTTTTTCCCAAACCAGCTTCCAGGAGCCCTGCCGGACCGCGTGACTGCCTCCCCAATACCAGCAGAGCACGTCATGTCCCTTGCGAACGCCGCCCTTCAATACCGGCAGGAGACTGATCCCCTCCAGCGCAAGGATACTCTTGCCCTTGTATTCCACCGGGTAGCTCCCCCCTGCGATCTCGGCAAAGGTCGGAAGGAAATCGATAATGTGGCCCACCTCCTCCGTAAGCGTCCCGGCCTTGATTTTCCCCGGCCAGCGCGCGATGAGAGGTGTCGAGATACCGCCCTCCTGGGTCCACGCCTTGTAGCGCCGGAAGGGTGTGTTCTGAGCCCAGGCCCAGGCCGGACCGCAGGTCGTGTAGTTCTCCTTCAGTCCCGGAAGATTTGCCGGCTTGTCGCCGGGGAATTGCTCGCTGCAACCGCCGTTGTCGGAAAGAAAGAGTACGAGAGTCTCCTCGACGACTTTCGCATCATCGAGAGCCTTGAGAATCCGCCCGATGCCCTGGTCCATCGAATCGATCATCGCGGCGTACACCGCCATGCGAAGCGCCTGCCACTCCTTGTGCTTCTCCTTTTCCCAGGGCCCGACCTTCGACTCACGCCCGGGCCTTTTCCATTTCGGATCGATCAGCCCCATGCTGACCATACGAGCATGGCGCTCGTCGCGAAGCTCGTCCCAGCCGCCGAGATAGCGGTCCTTGTAGCGGGCGATGTCCTCCGGCTTGGCGTGGAGCGGGTAATGCGGCGCCGTGTAACACACGTGAACGAGAAAGGGGGCATCGCCGCGGGCAAAGTCCCTGATGGAATTGACGGCATGGTCGGTGATCGCATCCGTCATGTAGAAATCATCGGGAAAGCTCTTCAGGGGTTTCCTCCCATCCCCGAGAACCCGGACCCTGGCACCCTTGAAGGCCGGATCCCGCTGGACGGGATTGAAGAAATTGCAGCAGCCGTCGAGCAGGCCCCAATAGCGCTCGAAGCCGCGCTCCATGGGATGCTGGTCCTTGCCTCGGCCGAGATGCCACTTGCCGCTGAGGGCGCAGCGGTAGCCGGCCTCGCCCAGCACCTCGCCGATGGTCACCATGTCGCGGGTGAGTCCGGCGCGAAAACGCGGATGCAGCCCGGTAAGAATGGATGCCCGGGTCGTATTGCACTTGGCGCAATTGTAGAATTGGGTGAAGCGCAGGCCCTCCTTCGCCAGGCGGTCGATGTTGGGCGTACGAACCTCGCCTCCATAGCAGCCTATGTCGGAATAGCCCATGTCATCGCAGAGGATGAGGACAATATTGGTCCGCGCCGCGAGCTCCGACGCAGCCAGGATGCTGATGAGAAGAAGGCTGTACCTGGTACAGGCCGCAAGGGTGTTCTGATTTTTCATGGCCGGTCATACTACCATCAGGATGTACCGCCACAAACCGCTCTCCTGCCGGAGACCGCGCCAACTCGCCAGCCTCTTATTTGACAGGGGGGCGGCGTACCCCTACACTCGGTACATCGGGTTTGTGTGCATCGTGCGGCGGGTCTCCCCCGTGGCGCTGGCTCTGGATCGGCGCCGGAGTGGGGCTCCCCGCGACAGTAAAGCGATTGGAAGCCTCTAAAAGGAAAGTCTATCCATGCAACATTGCTCAAGGCGGGGCCGAAATACCCTGGCGCTGCTTGTTCTCCTCTCTGCCTCCATTACAGGAGCCCAGTCCAGCTCCCTGCACGCCTGCAGGTGCATCGCTCCCCCGCCGCCGCCGCTGGAGGCCCTTGCTGAGGCCGCTTCCGTATTTCACGGCACGGTGGGTTCGAGCGCCGGCGAGGATGACGGCTTCGATCATCTCGTCACCCTCGATGTTCACGCCGTCTGGAAGGGCACTGCGGCT
>JAKUSY010000389.1 GCA_022451445.1 Planctomycetota bacterium | reverse complement strand
CCAGCCGGATAAGTCACAGAAGCTCCTCCCCGCTACGCCTCCTGTGCTTGGCGCCTGGAATGAAAAGTGGCCGCGGAACAGGCTGGGACTCGCGAAGTGGCTGATGGATCCCGGACATCCGTTGACCGCTCGGGTTACGGTCAACCGGTTGTGGCAGCATCATTTCGGCATGGGCCTGGTCAAGACGAGCGACAACTTCGGCGTCCAGGGGGAGACTCCGAGCCATCCCGATCTTCTCGACTGGCTGGCGACGGAATTCATTCGCCGGGGGTGGAAGCTCAAGACCCTGCACAAGCTCATCGTCACCAGCTCGGCGTACAGGCAGTCTTCGGCCGCCTCCCGGGAGCTTCAGCGGCGCGACCCTGAGAACCGCCTGCTTGCCCGGGGGCCCCGCAAGCGGCTGTCCGCCAACGCCATCCGTGACACGGCGCTCTTCACCAGCGGCCTGCTGGTCGGGAAGATCGGTGGACCATCGGTAAAGCCCTATATGCCGCCGGGAATCTGGGCCAGCGTCTCGAATGCGAAATACAAGCGCGACAATGGAGCCAGCCTCTACCGCCGCAGCCTCTACACCTACTGGCGGCGCACTCTGCCGCCGCCTACCCTGATGACCTTCAACGCCGCCGCGCGCGAGACGTGCATCGTGCGGGTTGACCACACGACTACGCCGCTGCAGGCGTTGGCCTCGATGAACAACATCGCCTTCGTGGAGGCGGCTCGCTTCCTGGCCGAGCGGGTGTTGCGTGTCGAAGGCCTGAAGCCCGGAGATCGGATCGGCCAAGCCTTCCGGCTGGTGACCAGCCGGGCTCCGCGGCCGGAAGAGGCGAAGATCCTGCTGGCGGACCTGAGGTATTATCTGAAAGATTTCAGGAAGAAGCCCGCGGCCGCTAAGCTTCTGCTGGCGGTGGGGGCGAAGCCCCGGGGCAAGGCGATGAAGATGGTCGAGCTGGCGGCCTATACCCTCGTAGCCAATACGATTCTGAATCTTGACGAGGCCATTACCCAGAACTGACATGACCGCCCCCGACAAAATTCTCTCACAACAGAGCCGCCGCGCCTTCCTGGGGCGCAGCTCCCTGGGGCTTGGCGCCATCGCCCTGGACTCGCTGCTGGGCGCCGGGGAGAACGCGCGCAATGGAGTCGGCGGCCTCACGGAGCTGCCGCACTTCGCTCCCAAGGCCCGGCGGGTGATCTACCTCTTCCAGTCAGGCGGTCCCGCGCAGATGGATCTGTTCGATTACAAGCCGCAGCTCGGCAAGAGATTCGGGCAGGAGGTGCCCAAGTCGGTGTATCCCGATGCACGCAAGACCACGATGACCTCCGGCCAGAAGTCCTTTCCGGTGGCGCCAAGCATACTGGAGTTCAAGCGACATGGCCGCTCCGGGACCTGGCTTAGTGATGCCCTGAAGCACATGCCGAAGGTGATCGACGATGTTTGCCTGGTCAAGAGCATGTACACCGAGGCCATCAATCACGATCCCGCCGCCACGTTATTTCAGACCGGCTCGGTGAATCCCGGCCGTCCGAGCATGGGGTCATGGATGTCCTACGGGCTTGGAAGCGAGAACGCGAACCTGCCCGCCTTCGTGGCCCTGACCTCCAATGGCAGGGCCAAGGCAGGTCAGCCGCTTTACGACCGTCTCTGGGGGGCGGGCTTCCTTCCGGGACGTTTCCAGGGAGTTAAATTCCGCGGCCAGGGCAATCCCATCCTCGATCTCTACAATCCCGCCGGCGTCTCGCGCGTCCAGCGCCGCCGCATGCTCAACGCCCTCAGCAAGCTCAACAGCGAGCAGGCTGAGAGGTTCAACGACCCTGTGATCTCCACGCGTATCGCCCAATACGAGTTGGCCTTCCGCATGCAGATGAGTGTTCCGGAGCTGATCGACGTCAAGAGTGAGCCCAGGAAGACCCTCGATCTCTACGGCCCGGATGTTACCAAGGTGGGTAGATACGCCTACAATTGCCTGCTGGCTCGCCGCCTGGCTGAGCGGGGGGTCAGGTTCATCCAGCTCTACCACCGCGGCTGGGATGCCCACGGCAATGCGCCCAAGCAGGTGAGGGGCCAGTGCAACGACACCGATCAGCCCACCACGGCGTTGCTGTTGGATCTGAAGCAGCGTGGAATGCTGGATGACACGCTCGTGGTCTGGGGCGGCGAGTTCGGGCGTACGATCTACTGTCAGGGCAAGCTGACTAAGCAGAACTACGGGCGCGATCACCATCCGAATTGTTTCACCTACTGGCTCGCGGGTGCTGGAGTACGAGGTGGTATGTCCTACGGAGAGACTGATGATTACAGCGTCAACGTCGCCGACAAGCCCGTCCACGTGCATGATCTGCAGGCGACGATAATGCACCAGATGGGCATCGACCACGAGCGCCTGACCTATCGCCACCAGGGGCGCGATTACCGCCTTACCGACGTCCATGGCAAGGTGGTGAAAGCCATTCTAAGTTGAGGCGGTATCTCTTCCCTGTCCTGTGCTTCGCTCCCGGCTTCGCGCTGGCGAGCTTTCTCGCGGATTTTCTGCAGGCGGAAGACACCTTCTTGGATTCCCTTGCCGCCGCGGCCTCTCTGCTGCTGGTCTCCGGGGTGACCTGGCTGTGGCCGGGCCTGCTGGGCTCTTGCCTGGCGCGCTTGCGGATGGAGGGATTCCGGGCCGCTTCTCTCAAGATCCTCTGCGGGTATGTACCGCCATTTCTGTATTTGCTCTACATCTTCCTGGCCAGCCGGGAGCCGCAAGAAATGAGCTTCTCGACCTGGATTGGGGATTCGGCAGGCCAGGTATTTCTCGGTTTGCTGGCTGTGCCTTCAGGAGCTCTCTGCCTTGGGATTCTGCATTGCCTGCTGTTTTTCCTGGCTGGAATGTTCCGCCGGGGGTGAACCCGGCTCGCAGCGTGCGCGCAGGCTCGGAAGGTCAGCAGGAAGGCGCCTGGCAGTCGAGGTCGTCTCCGGTGGGGTCCTCGCCGCAATTCCGCGCTCCCGGGGCGGGGATCGGGGCGCCCCCGGTGAAGAGATAGAGGAGGATTCGGATCCCGTCGGATATGTCGTGCACCCCATCGTCGTTGGAGTCGCAGGCATCCTCGCAATCGGCCCGGGGACCCTCGGTGAAGAGATACCTCAGCAGGAAGATCGCGTCCGTAACGTCGCCCCCGGCGTTCCCATCGCAGTCGCCGCGGCGAAGTAGCGGGCCCTTTCCCCCGGCGTCGCCCACGAAGGATAACCGGACCCAGTCGAGGTTGAATCCATCGGATTCCATCGCTATGCGCATAACGCGTTCGCCGGCCTCCAGGTTCACTCCACGCGCCTCGATGATAGTCCAGTTCTGCCAGCCGCCAGTTCCGCCGACCTCCACCGAGCCCGTGATGTCAACTCCATCAAACTCGATGTGGAGCTCGCCGCCGGACCTGTTCGATGCCATCCGGAGATCGATGTCGTATTCACCAGAGGAGGCGATCTCGACCGTGTATTCCAGCCATTCACCATCACGGATCCAGGCGATGTTGTAGCCGCCTTCCGAAGACGTCTGGATGTCCACGCCATCATCGCGGTAGTCGTCGCCTGAGTTTTCGCCGTCTTCGTCGTGGTAGGCGACGCCCTCGCCGCCGTGATCGTAGTCTTCCGCCTCGATGGTTCCCGGGATCCGGTGCGGACGGAAAGGTCTCTGTGGTCCGGCGGGCGGCGGAGCGCCGTCCAGCAGGAGGTTGAGCACCTCGTTGTTACAGGTGCGGCTGCCCTGGTGGTAGATCTCGAAGTTGCCCTCGTGCTCCCAGGCCCCGAAATCGAAACCTCGCTCCACGGCCGCCTGGACCACGGTCTCGTACCAGGTGAGCATGGATGGGCGGTGGGCGGAGACGCTGACGCC
>JAKUSY010000388.1:1399-3870 GCA_022451445.1 Planctomycetota bacterium | reverse complement strand
CCGGAGGGCCGGTTTCGCCCACGCGATCGAGGCCGACTCCGGCCTCGCCGCAGGCCTCACCTCCACCACCGAGCAGGCAGCCCAGCCGATCACGATGACCTTGAACCACCGCAGGCCGATGGGAGAATTTCAGTCCCTGACGCATCTCCTCGCGCTCGAGGGGAGAGTCCGCGTGCGCACCGACCTTCGCCTCGCGATCGTCGACAGGGCCATCCACGAGCTGAGGATCGAGTTGCCCGTAGGAACCACCGGCCAGGTCCCCGTCCGGGGAGAGGGGATCAAGGAGATCCTCGTTGAAGAAGCAGACGGTCCCGGCAGCACCCGAATCATCCGCTATGCCAGGCCATGGACCGGAACCCGTGAAATACGCATCGAATATGAAGCCGACAGGGACGATCTCCCCGAGGCAGGCGCGGGAAGCCGCGTCCCGTGGATCGACATAGCCAGCCGGCCCGGAGATCCTCTCGCGGCAGTATTCGACGGCGATCGCAGGATCGTTTTCCAGAGCCTCGGGGCCGTAAAAATCGAGGTTGATGAAGGCGGCGAGATGGTCTCCGCCGACGTCGATGACCTCCCCGAGCTCGGCCAGCCATGGAGCGAGGGGCGAATCCTCTTCGCCTTCCGCTTCAAGACCAAGTCGGGCAAGGCGCTCCCTGCCGAGCTCTCCCCCGCCTCCTTCAAGGTGATCGAATTCGACCGGGCCAAGATCCTCGGGGTCATCTCCCGGGAAATGGAGCTCACCACAGTCATCGACCCCAGCGGACTGTCCCGCACCCGCCTGAATGCCGTCATCGCCTACAACAAGGAGCATCAGCACCTCCACATCAAGCTTCCCCGCGGTGCCAAAATCCTCTCCGCCCGAGTCGGAGACAACCCGGCTCCCTATGTCCGAAAAGATGAAGAGACCGGGCTGTGGCAGGTGCCACTCCCTCCCCTCTCCTATTCACAGATCTCGTTAATATACCAGCGGGCGGAACGCCTCGGCAATTGGGGAACCTGGACCGAGACTGGCCCTGTCCTAGAGGGGGTCCCGGTGGTCGCGACCAGGTGGAGGATCTATCACCCCGCGGGCTACAGGTTCCGGCTCTCTGGCGGCAACCTCCTCAGCACCGATCCTTCACCCCTGCCCGCCAGCTTCCTCGAGCTTCTCTTTTCCGGGCGCTCCCGTGGACGAGTCCCCGCCCACGGCCTGCTCGACCACGAGACCGAGAATAGGAATTTTTTCTCCACCGCCGACGAGGCAAAGCTGGAGCAGGCGTCCATCCCGACAGGCAACCCCGGCCAATCCGCCTACGGACCCCCGCAGAGCAATGACATCGCGGCCCAGAGCCTCGCCCCGCAACGCCAGGATGAACTGAGAGGCGATGGGAACGCCGGAGCGGCGGTCATCCTCCCCCTCCACCTCGAAGGCTACCTGGTCGAAACCAGCAAGCTCGGAGGAGAGCCTGTCCTGAGCCTTGACTACAGGGACCTCGGCTGGTGGCGCTTCACCAAGCGAACAGTGTTCCTCCTTATCGTTATCCTGGGGCTCTGGGTAGCCGCCCGGCATGGAGGTGGAGCGTTCTGGCGTTACACAGGCGGCGCGTTCTTCCTCACCGCCATTCTCTCGGACATAGCCGCCAGGCTGCTCGGCTGGGAATCCCCCTTCCTGTTGATCCCCGCCTGTGAGGCCCTTGGCGCTCTTCTCATCGGCGGGCTCCTCTTCCTGTCGGTCAGCGCGATTCGCTCGAAGCTGGCGCTGCGCCGAAAAGCGCGAAACGCCCTGGCCGTATCGATCCTGCTGTCGCTGGCAGTCGGAGGGGCGCTCGAGGCGCAGGATGAAATCCTTATCCCCTACGATCCCGCGGATCTCGAGGCCGAAGCTTCCGGCGGGACGGGGCCCATGGGCGGCAAGGCCTACCTTCCCTATGAAAAATTCAGGGCTCTCTGGCTGCTGGCCCATCCGGAAAAGAAAAAAGACAAGCTGGAAGCTCCCGCCGACCTGGTGCTTGGCAGCGGACACTACGAGCTCAGCATCGAGAAGGAGACCTACAGAATCACCGGAGGAGCGCCCCTGGTGATCCTCACCGACAAGTGGGTCACGCTCCCCCTTCCCTTTGAAAGCGGCCAGCTTAAAAAAGTTCTCGTCGATGGAAAGGCCATCGGTGTCGCGCAGGAGAAGGGGATTCCCTTCATCAGCCTCCACGGCAGAGGACAACGAATACTGGAGGTCGAGACCACCGGTCCTGTAGAGAGCCGGCTGGGGTCCTACTCCATCCATTCCAGGCTTCTCTCCGGTCCGGCTGCGCGCCTGCGGGCCACATTGCCCCCCGGAGCTCAGCCCTCCGCGCCTGGCTCCCCCGCCGGGCTGACCTTCGCCAAGACCCCCGACGCCACGGATGTAGAGCTTGACCTCGGCTCCTCCGCCGGCTTCACCCTCGGCTGGACCTTCCCGCGCATCTCCGGGAAACAGAAGCCTCGCCTCGAGGGCG
>JAKUSY010000388.1:0-1388 GCA_022451445.1 Planctomycetota bacterium | reverse complement strand
TGACGGCTACGACGTCATGCGCACCGAAAACATCACGGCCACCGGGGCGCCCGCCAGCTCGGTATCCTATGAAATCCTCGGAGACTGGAGCATAACCTCGGTCGTCTCGGCGGACCTGAGCGAATGGACCATCACGGACGAAAACGAAACCCGGCTCCTCAACATCTTCTATTCAAAGCCCGTGCAGAAAGCCCGGCTCATCATCAGGGGCTGGGCGCCGCTGAAGAGAGATGAAGAAAAACAGGCCGCCTCGCTTTCGCTCATAGACGCCTTGCGCCAGGTCAGCTTTGCCAGCATCCGCCATGGCGCCCGCCGCCGCTGGCGGCCTGACATTCTCTCCAACCAGCGCGCCTCGATCGAGAAGCATGGGGCGATCATCAAAGCTTCCATGGCCTCGGCGCCTGACCGTCTCTACCAGTTCTTTGACAGCCTGGCCGGGCAGTCCGTCTCCGCAGCGGCGGTGACTGGAACCGCCGATGCCCCCACCAACGCGGTGCTCTTCATCGCCAGCACCCGTAACGTCATCTCCGCCCGTACCCGCTACCAGGTGAATCGAGAGGGTCCTTTGCGCCAGGAGGTCAGCCTCCCCGCCGGCTGGGAATTCCGCAACGTGCAGGGGGCGACCGCGGGTGAATGGGAGGTTGTTCTCTCCGATGACGGCCCTCGCCTTGTCGTTCACTTCACCAGGCGGGCTGTCAGCGGAACCCAGGTTACCTGGAGCGCCCAGCGTCTCTACGACCAGCCGCAGGAGAGCATCCAGGTTCCGCTGATACGGACACTGACAGCGGGGCCCGGCCTCCGCTCGGAAGCTGTCGTGTGGACCATCGCCGCCGCCGAGGAGATCGACGTCAAGGTCGCCGATGGCTCCAGCGGGATCGAGAAGGTGGCTCGAAGCCAGGGCGACCTGTGGGTCAAGCTGCCATCTCCCAGCCGGAGGCTCTTTGACATGCGCTCAACCGGAAATTTCCCCGCCTACGAGCTCAGTCTTCAGCTCGGCTCCCGGGCGGGCCAGCCGACGGCCAGGACCGTCCTGTTCGCTCGTGCCGCGGAAGATTACATCCTGGTGAACAGCCAGATCACCATTTCCGTTTCCGGCGGACTGGAGGACACCTTCCGCTTCCGCCTCCCCGAAGGCGTCAACCAGGCCCAGACCAGCCTCAGGACCAGGAACCTGAAGAGCCTCACCAATTCCCTGGATGAGACACAGCGGGTGATCCTCGAGCTGACCCTCACCTCCGGCATTGTCGGCCAGCATACCGTGGCTCTCTCCTACAGGATTCCCCGGGGGGGAGATGACGCGGACATCGTGATCCATCCCGTGCAGCCCCTGCGGCCTGACCAGACGGATGCGGATATCGACTATTGGGTCGGGCTGGTCGAAACGGAGC
>JAKUSY010000387.1 GCA_022451445.1 Planctomycetota bacterium | reverse complement strand
CCGTGGAGTGGTTCGGGATAATGACGGCCCGGGGGGTTACAAGGAGAGCTCTTCGGAAGAGATTACTTTCGCGGTCGTTTCAGCTGAGAAACTGAAGGAAAACCTCGACAAGGTCAGGGTCAAGGCACAGGAGCGTCTCGAGGAGCTGGCCTTTCGCGAGGGTTCGTTGGTCGATGAGCTGCTTCGGTTGCAGGATGGTCTTTCAGAAAGGCCGGGGATATCAGCCGGTGGCGAAGGTGAACCGGGCGAGGGCGAGGTAAGCGATCGGCGGGAAGGGGAGGAAGATCCGGGAGAACTGGAGAATTCCGGGCAGGAGGCCGCGGAGCTGGCGCTGGCCGACCCATCCGAAGGCGGCGATCCAGCGCGGGGCGGCAGGAATCCTCCGGGAGGCCAGGGACTCCCCGGCCGCACGGGCAGCCAGGCTTCCGGCAGGCAGGGACAGAATGCTGAAGGCGAACGGGGCGAGAATCCCGCGGAGCGGACCGGGGAAAGCGAAGAGCCCGGGGAGCAGGAGCCGCGTGAAGGAGAAGAGCCCGGCGATGCTGGTGAAAATGGTGAGCGTGAACCGCGCGAGGGAGAGGCTGGTGAACAGTCCGGTGGCAGGCAGGGATCCCAGGGAGGACGGCAGGGGCAGTCCGGCCAACCGAACGAAGGACGACAGGGCCAGGCTGGTGAGGAAGGGGAAAATCGCCAGGAAGCTGGCGAGGACGGAGAGGAAGACGAGCCGGGTGAGCGTTCCGAGGATGGTGGAGAAAATACTGGAGAGGAAGGCCGACGGGAGGATGGTGAACGCGGAGGGGAGCCGCGGGAGGAACAGGGTGAGAGTGAATCTTCCGAGGGCCGGAGAAATTCAGCTGGCACCGGTCAACGGCAGCAGAGCCGACAGGGCGAACAGGGCCGGCAGCAGCAGGGCGAACAGGGTCAGCAGCAGCAGGGCCAGCAGGGCCAGCAGGGCCGGCAGCAGCAGGGCCAGCAGGGCCGGCAGCAGCAACCACAGAACGATTTCGATCGTCTCTCGCGTGAGCAGGAGGGCATCGCCGAGGAGTCCCGTGAGCTGGCCCGCAGCCTGAGAGAGATGGCCGATGATCTCGAGCGCAATCAGCTCATGGAGCGCAGCGAAAGCGAGCGTTTTGAGGAGGAGGTGACCCGCCCGCTTGAAGGCCTCGGGGAGGATCGTCTGCCGCGCAGCGCGGAGGATATAGAGTCGATTCCCCGCTCGGGAAATCCCCGGGAAGAGGCCGCGAGGGCTGAAGCCGATGCTCAGCGAATCTCCAGGAACCTGCGCGATGTTTCCCGGAACCTCGCCGGTAGCGGAGATTTCAGGGAGATCCTGCAGAGACTCGAATCGATCGTTGAGCTGCAGGGCAAGGTCATCAGTGGAACCAGGGAAGCGACCGATACCGAAGATGCCGGCTCGATCGAGGCCCCTGGTGGCAAAAAAGACAAATAATTACTCCTTATTATTAATTACAGGCACTATCCATTAGTCTGGTGCAGAGAGGCCTGAGAGTTCCCGTGGTCTCTTTTTCCAGGAGTCCTTCTTATGGCAAGCAGTTTCTTTTTCATTACTCTAATGAGCCTGTCTGGTGTCCAGGACTCCGGGCAGAAGGCTCCTGAAGATCCGGTTCGCCTCGATCGTGCGCAGAAAGATCTTGCCGGAGAGGTCGAGCGGCGTTTTCTGCGGCTGATCTCGCTGATGGGGCAGCTTCTTGCCAGGGAGGATGAGCTCGAAGAGTCCGGGCGCCTGCAGCAGGCCCTTGTTCGCAGCCGCGAGCTGAAGATTGTCCCTCGGCTGGAAAACATCCGGGTTCTCCTGAAGAAGAAGGCTCTGAAGGACGCTCTCGAGGAAGAGCTCTTCGCCGAGAAAGACCTCCAGAGGATATTGCTCATTCTCCAGGGTGAGGACGAGGCGCAGAGACTCAGGGAAGAATCCGCTGCGATTCGCGATATTACCGAGCAGCTTGAGCGCCTGCGGCGCCTCAGCGGCGACCAGGAGGAAAATATCGAGGACACCGAAGCTGCGCTCGAGAGCGGCCGCGACGGCGAACAAGGGAATAACGCCGCCGGGGATCGGGGCGAACAGGAAAACGAACGTCTCTCCCGCAGGGAGCAGGAGCTCCAGCGTAAAACTCGCCAGCTTGCCAACGAGCTCGAACGCGAAGCCAACCGCGGCCAGCAGGGGCAACAAGGCGGGCAGGGCCAGCAACAGCAGGGTCATCAGCAGCAACGTCATCAGCAGCAAGGCCAGCAGGAGCAGGGTCAGCAGCAGCAAGGCCAGCAGCAGCGTCGTCAGCGGCAGCGCAGATCCCAGCGTCAGCAGGAGAGCATGGAATCCCTGCGGCGAGCTGAGCGCAGGATGCAGGATGCCGCTCAGCGCCTGGATGCGGAAAATCTCGAGGGGGCTCTCGAGGATCAGGAGGAAGCTCTCGCCGAGCTAAATCGTTCCGAAGAGCAACTGCGGGAAGAGAGAGAGGAGCTGGAGCGAGAGCGCCGTGAAAAAGTGACTCGCGTGGTGCTGGGGAAGCTCTATACCATACTGGCCGACCAGCAGCTGATCGGCGAAGAGACCAGGGAGCTCGAAAACCTGCGCAAGCTTCTTCCCGCCTCTGGAGAACGCTCAACCACAGGGGTCGGCGAGGCGTTTGATTTCGGCAGCCGTTCGCTTGCGAGGCGGGAGAGATCTCTGGGGACCGATGCGGAGGACATCCTTCGGGTTCTCTCCGAGGATGCCTCCTCGGTGGTGGCGCCGGAGATCCTCCGGCGAATCATCGCCGACCTGGAGAATGTTTCGGGACGCCTGGATGAATCCGACACCAGCGCTCTCGTCCAGGTGCTCCAGCAGGACATCGAGACCTCGCTGCGGGAGCTGATCGAGGCTCTGCAGCCCTCGAGAAATCGCAACAGGATGGAACGGAACCGGCAGAGGTCCGGAGGCGCCAAACCGAAAAAGGAGCAGGGTCAGCAGGGCCAGCAAGGCCAGCAGGGCCAGCAAGGTGAGCAGGATCAGAAGGACCTGATCACTCCAGTCATGGAGTTGCGCATGTTGATCAGCGCCCAGCGGCGGGTCCGGGCCCGTACCGCGAGGTGGAACGATCTTGGAGTGCTTCCGGTGAAGGGCGGGGGAAAGCCGGATTCCACCGAACCCGACAAGGATCGGCAGCTGCGCGTCGACCAGGCGAAACGTCTCTCCGAAGCCCAGGAAGCTCTCGGGGGACTCACCGATGAGCTGATCAGGAAATACCCGATCATCGACCAGTTCCTTCTCGGTATGGACCTCGAGGATCTGCAGGGCATTGTTGAGGGCCTGCGCGGCGGGAGCGAAGAAGCCGGGGAGGACTCCCCGGACAGTGAGAAGGAGAGAGGCGGCTCACGGCTGCGTCGCCTTCTTCCCCGCAAACGGGAACGTGGAGCGGAACCCCCCGGCGAAACCGAAAGCGCCGAAAAGGAATCCGCCGGCATGGATGGGGATGAGTAAGATGGGTCAACGGCGTCCAAGGTCTCTCTTCGTGAATGTTCTCCTGCTCGCGGTTTTCGCGGGAGGGGGCGGTGAGGTTTTTTCCCAGGGAGTCTCCGGGCTGAAGGATCTTCAGGATTTTCTCGCCGCGGGTGATTCCTGGACACCGGCCGGAGTCTGGAGAAAATTCGTCGCGCACCAGATTGAGCAGGGCCGCGAGGACCTGATCCTCGACAACCTCGATGATTCGCTCAAGGATCTCGGTGATGACAGGCTGGGAGGCCTGGCCGCCGGTCTCCTGTTGCCCGCATCTCAGCAGGCGACGGAGAAGACGTGGGCCAGAACCATAGGCGGCGTGATATCCGCGGTCCTAATAGTCGGACTGTTTTTCAGCCTGCTTCACGAGAGCGTCCTCAAAC